>JALVEJ010000196.1 GCA_027031025.1 Flavobacteriales bacterium
CAAAGCGTTAGGGGTAAAATTTTTAGGACGAAAGTTTTGTTTTGATTATCACACCCATGCAGAGACGTTACATGCAAAGTCTCTGCGCTAGAACAACGAAAAAATAAAACCAACAAAAATGCCTACCTCTAAAAAATATCGCGGTAAATACAGAACAACGTCACATCGTTTAAAAAATTTTGATTACACATCCAACGGCGCGTATTTCATCACCATTGTAACAAAAAACCGCGACCATTTTTTTGGTGAAATTATTGATAATAAAATGGTGTTGAATGAATTGGGAAAAATTGCCCGCGATGAATGGTTTAAAACACCCGAAATTCGCCCTGATATGAATTTAACAATGGTCGAATTTGTTGTAATGCCAAATCATATTCATGGCATTATTTATATTGGCGAAAACAAATTTAATATGGTTAACAAAAATGCGGTTGCCCGTAACGACCGTAGAGACGCCATGCATGGCGTCTCTACAATACATGGCATTCCAAAAACGCATGGATTAATCGATTTAAATGATAATAATTACAAAAACAAATTTGCACCACAACGAAAAAATTTATCATCAATAATTCGCGGATATAAATCTGCCGTAACCAGAAAATCCCGCCAAATTACCCCTGATTTTGCCTGGCAACCAAATTATCATGATAGAATTATTCGCAACGACAACGAAATAAATCGCATTCGCGAATACATTATTAATAACCCGAAATTGTGGAAACGCGACAGGAATAATCAGAGATTATAGTTATAAAATTATTCCACCTTAGATATTACATGCAACATCTCTTCATAAATTGGAATAATACATATAATGTATAGGTTTGACAAGTAACATATATTGTGTTATAATTTTGGTAAAAGTAAAAAATACATGCTTTAATAATATAAATCAGCCAATTTTTTACAGTTAGTGACAACAAAAATCGCAAAATTGCTCTAAAATACATTAATTTATCTATTTTTGCAAAATAATTAAAAAAACGAACTAAAAATGACTCAAAACATTATTTATGTAGTCTTAGCGATTGGAATTATCGCTTTATTATTTACGTATTGGCGCTCTGTATGGGTAGCCAAACAAGAAGTTGGGACGGACCGCATGGCGGGTATTGCCCAACACATCCGTAAAGGAGCCATGGCTTTTTTGATGGCTGAATACAAAGTTTTATGGATATTCGTAGCCGTTGTCTTCGGACTTTTGGCTTTTTCTGCCGACTCTAAAGAATCATCTTGGTTAGTCGGTGTTTCCTTTATTATGGGAGCTTTGAGTTCCGCCTTGGCAGGTTTTATAGGCATGCGCGTTGCTACCAATGCCAATGTCAGAACTACCAATGCTGCTAGAACCAGTTTGGGTAAAGCCCTTGAAGTGGCTTTTACAGGTGGTAGCGTTATGGGAATGGCAGTTGTTGGTTTAGGTGTGACCGGATTGACGCTTTTATTCTTAATCTATTCAAATATGGATTGGGATATTCATAAAGTTATCACTGTTATTACCGGATTTTCTTTCGGTGCCTCTTCTATTGCTTTGTTTGCCCGTGTCGGTGGTGGTATTTATACCAAAGCTGCTGATGTCGGTGCCGACTTGGTGGGTAAGGTAGAAGCCGGTATTCCTGAAGACCACCCTCTAAACCCTGCTACAATTGCCGATAACGTCGGTGACAATGTGGGTGATGTTGCCGGTATGGGTGCCGACTTGTTTGAATCTTATGTCGGTTCTATTATTTCGGCTATGGTTTTAGGTGCTGTATTTATCGGAACAGGTGGATTTACGGGAGACAACAGTCTCAATGCTGTTTTACTACCTTTGATTTTGGCGGCTACCGGAATTATTACCTCTATTATCGGAACTTTCTTTGTTAAAGTAAAAGACGGCGGAAGTCCTCATAAAGCTTTAAATACAGGTGAAATTGTTGCAGCTATTTTGATGATTATTGCAACCTACTTCATTGTAACCAATTATTTGCCTGAATCATGGCAAGTTGGCGATAAAGCTTATACTGCAATGGGTGTTTTTATTGCCATTGTGTTAGGTTTATTGTCCGGTGTAGCTATCGGTATGATTACCGAGTATTATACCGGAACCGGCAAAAAACCGGTATTGAAAATCGTGAAACAATCCACTACCGGACCGGCTACTAACATTATTTCAGGTTTGGCAGTCGGTATGCAATCTACTTTATGGCCGATTATCTTTATCGTAATTGCTATTATCGGTGCGTATCATTATGCCGGTTTATACGGTATTGCTATTGCTGCTATCGGTATGTTATCAAACTTGGGTATCCAATTGGCTGTTGATGCTTACGGACCTATCGCTGACAACGCAGGTGGTATTGCCGAAATGGCAAATCTACCAAAAGAAGTTCGTGAAAGAACTGACAAATTAGATGCCGTTGGTAACACAACAGCTGCTATTGGT
>JALVEJ010000197.1 GCA_027031025.1 Flavobacteriales bacterium
CATCTGGGCATTGGACAGTATGAAGTACCTTTTTTACAAAACCATCCTTGTCTGTTGGCTTGTACTGAGTATAGTAATGAGCGTCTGGAATCTTATCGCACACCCACTTTACTGCATATTGCTGCGGTACCCTGGGTACCCTCCAGGACTGTCCCAAGGTTCTAACATTTTCTTGTGGTACTAATTGTGGGTTCAGAATATCTGGATGAGCCCCTCTCCAAGCATACAAACTCTGAAGCTTATCTCCTACCCATAATGAAACCTTGGCCCTGCTAGCCCACATTTCTACGAGCCTCATTTCAAGCAAACTCAAATCCTGGGCCTCGTCTATGAAAATTACATCAGGCCTGTTAGGAGGCATCAGTCCACGTCGATATACGGCTTCTATCATATCGCAAAAATCCACTAAATTGTGTTCTTGTTTAAATTGATTCCACTTCCTATAAAAATCAAACTTCTGTGGCATATCCCTAGCCACTGAACGCATATTGACTCTATCTAACATGATACTATTGAGCAGCCTTGCCCCTAGAGTAGCAGTCTCAAACCCATCTTCATCCTTATATCCCACTCTGTACTTAGGGTATGCCTCATTCCACTTATCCAGCCATTCACCCTCCAATACATCTGGCTTATCAAGCAAGTGGTAACAAACAGAGTGGATAGTTCCTGCCTTGCAATTTTCAATTCGCCTCCCCATTTCCTTAGCAGCGGCCTGAGTATAAGACAATAACAGCACATTATGTTTTTCGGCCGCTCGTTCTGCCTGACGTTTTACATAGGTGGTGTTGTGGGTTACCGTGTATCCATCTATAATATAAGTTTCAGAGGGAGAATCTACTTTGAAACAAACGGCCTCTGCCTCCTTCCACTTTTCTATACGTGTCACCACCTTAAATCGAACATCTACCCTTGGTCTAACTATAAAGCGATCAAACAATTTTTCCATGGTAGCATAATAGCCCAGCCCCCTGAACAGGTCCCTAAGTATTTTGGCCTGATGACTAGTGGGAAGACTTATTTCCTTAACACCAGTTGACAGTAGCTCGTTAATATAAAACTGTCTTGCCTTTACTGGGCCATAGAGCAATCGCTTAGAGAGTTTGGCACCTATATGGTTGTTACCAGGAAATTGTATAGGTTGTGTTAATGGAATCATCACTGGAGATTTTTGTTCCATCATCCATTCAGTTGTTTCTATAGAGAAATAACTTTTTCCAAGAACTCTCACCACCCATAAATGATTGAGATCACACTTTATCTGTGTACCATCAGAGAAGGTAACTGTATACAGTTGTCGCCTACCCTGCGGATACACCCCAATAACCTTGGTTGGATCACCGTTCATATCGAATAGAAGATCACCTTCTTTGACGGTACTAGCTCTAACCCACCCCTTCGGTGTAAGTATTCTGGCCTTATAATACAGAGCTTTGCCTGTTCCAGGAGGACCTATAACTAGATATTTATTTGACATCGTACTAGCCACCTATGTTTCTCTATCTCGTCCATTTCATCCCAGCACTTACCAAGGAATAGAGCGTTTATCCATACATTTTCTTTAATTCTACACCATAGATAATCGCATTGGGGGACTGCCCTTTGGCAGTCGAGGCAATCCTTGATGGCAGAGTAGGAGGAGCTAGGCTCCTCCCCTCTAGCTATGGCCCTAAGCTTCTGCCGTATGCTCATTGGCCATCACGTCTTGCACTCTTGACTTGATAGCTTCAATTGCAGGCATGAAGGCTTCCCTGTATTTGGCCATCTTTTCTTTTTCGGCCCCTTCAAGTTTGCCGACCATGCTGAACTGAATCTTTGAGTAAGTAATACCATCCTTACTCTTGTCTTTGGTTAATGTAAGCTCAGTAATTGCAGACCAATAAGGAACCAACTTAGCCGTTAGGCGTCTTGTGTATTTTTTGCACTCCTTGATAGACGTAGGTGGCACAGATACGATGACGGGCAATATCTCGCCCTCAAGAAGCAAGAAGAGCCACACCATTTCCTTGCAGGCCTTGCCTCTCCCTTTACTTCCAAACTGGTTATAGGGACATGTTGCGCACTGAAGGACCTTGACCTTGCCATCTTCATCGGTGAAGATTCCTGTTTTACCGTCAACAGACGTGCAATCAGGTGGGGTTCCACCACCAGTCTCTGACAAGTCAGACTCCCACCTTGCCCTGGGGGTAAGTTTGCCAACGATTATTCCTCGCAGGGCCTTTTGCGGATCACTATCCTCACGCTCCCACATGATAGAGCCGCCTGGTGGAACCTTGATCCATTCCAGGAGAAACGGGTCTATGCCATCGTCAAAGTTCTCCTGAATAACCTCGGCCACTTCTCCAGTGCTCGCTGAAAGCACTGGAAACTGATCTTCAATTTTTGCTAGTTCTTTATTCATCTTATCCTCCTTAAACCTTGTAGAT
>JALVEJ010000198.1 GCA_027031025.1 Flavobacteriales bacterium
GCCGCCACAGGGCCAAAGAGGCCAAAAGCGGCTTCAGCGACGAAGAGATACTCTCTACCCTGCTCAAACGCCCCCTGACGCAAGCGGACATTGAGGCCCTCTTCGACGAAGAGAGCCGAAAGCGCTTCGAAGCGCTGCTGCAAAAAGGGAAAATAGAGACAAAAAAGCTCGGCGGCCTGCTCTTTTACGGCACCGGCTTTTCGAAACAGAAGCGAAAATCCTCTTGACAAATAGAGCCTTTTAGACTATAATTTCCGCCGTGATTAACCCAATCACAACCCTCAAGTGTTCCGGATTAGCTCAGCGGTAGAGTAGGTGGCTGTTAACCACTTGGTCGCTGGTTCGAATCCAGCATCCGGAGCCATTTTCTTCAAAACCCCTAAATATCGGGCTCTAAAACTTAAAAATAACTGAGTGTCAGCTGGAAACGGGCGAAAACCACTGACAATACAGCTAACAGTTTCATGACGTTAAACTACCGCCCTTTAACAATCTCTACAGCCTGTGATATGTAATAAATCAATGATATTACCCTGCAACTGTTAACCTCTGTATGGTAATCAGTGCTTTCTCCATGCAGAACTTGATGTCGATTCAGATGGTTAAAGTCTTCTCCTCTTTCTTTTCTTCCAAAAATAATAGGTTGTTCAGTCTGAAAAGGTAGCAATAGAATAAGGCTAAAGTCTCCTACTTCATCGGTTATGTATTCAGAAACTTTTGGTATTTGTTTACCTCTGCTTTTTTCAAAAAAGGTTGTTTTAAAAGTATCAAATGCGATACCGTCAATTTGTGTCATTATTAAGGGAATAGAGATAATGTAGTTGCCCTCTTTATGAGCCTTGAATGCTTCTTTGATAATGTGTGCCCGACCAGGGAATTGGGCTGCAAGTTTTTCTTCTATCTTGCCTGTAATACCCTGATAATATTCAACGAATGCTGCATCTATTTCAGCTATGCCATTATTATCTATATCATCCTTCAAATCTCTGAGCATGCTATAGCCAAAGTCTTCTATGTCAGGATACCATCCTATACTGATTAATGCCAAGATAGACTCTCTTATCTTTGAGACATCTTCAAATGCTCTTGTTTTAAAATCCTCAAATTGCTTTTGAACATTCCTGTAGTAAGCATCGAACAATTCGAAAATATTATGAAATTTATTAATGCTGTTAGTAACATTGGTTACAATGCTTTCCATAGATCTTGAATAGTTACTTCTTAAGAATTCTGACAAATGATGTTGATATTGTTCTGCGGCTTTTTGAATATATTTATTATTTGAAATAGTTAAGTTTTTTATAGCCTCTTGAGCTTTTCTGCTTTCTTCTTGTTGCATCATCTTGTAAGCATTTATAGTTTCATACGTCACATTCGGCATTTTTGTGCGCTTTATGGATTCGATATGGTGATTTTTTAAAAGCTCTTCCATGCGTAGCCGATATTGTTTTTCAACTTCATGAATGGCGTCCGTATAGGAAATATTCGTGTCTTCAGCAAGCTTTCGAAGTTTTCTACTCTTCTCTTCTTACAATTTTTGATACATCTTTGCGGCTTCATAGGCTTTCCATGGTGTCATATTTTTACCCTCTCTTCCCCTGTTTACAGCTTCTTCATCAGACCATTTTTGAGGTTTTGGTAGCGTTCTTTCTTGTTGCGCGAGGTTTCTATCTTGTCGTCTACATTGTAAAGCATTTTAGCTATTTTTTTTGTTCTGAGATAGTGTACATCAAAGTTCGCAATTTCACTTGACCCCGGAGTCACATCAAAAAGCCTCGCCATTTTGACACTTGTTCAAAACCTTAAAGAGAGTATTTTAGAGAGATGACTCTATGTAGTTGAGATAACCGTGTATGTCGTCAAGTTTGGCAAGCGCCTCTTCGCATATGATGCGTTTATCTATTTTTTCATAATCATGCGCCAAAAAGTTTCTAAAAGAGGCTATTTTTGCAAAATCATAGGCAAACTCTCTGGGTATAATCCCGTATTCCCCTAATGTATCAATCGCCTCATAATAACTTTGGCTGGGACCTAATCTTTTATATTTTAGCATCATTTCGGCAAGTGTAATGCAGCCGTCACTGGCAAGATAGAGATAGTGCATCAATGCACCTTCAAACATTGGATCGTTTTCAAAACGCTTTTGGCATTCAGGCTTGTACTCTTCAAGGAGTGAAAGATAGTATCTAATCCGCTTGATCTTCGCTTCTATCTTATGCCGCATCGATGATCTGCCTGAAGACTTTGAAGTCTATGATTTTATGTTGTGTTTCTACTTCATATTCGGGTCGTATCTCATGGTCTTTGAGCAGGACACCGTGGTAGATGACCGACTCCAGTAGATAGATATTGCGCGTGGTATTGAGAACAACCAGATCCACCTCTTTTTTTAGAGCTTTTTGTAGAGCATGGTGGAGTGAGAGCC
>JALVEJ010000199.1 GCA_027031025.1 Flavobacteriales bacterium
TGGGAGCAATTATTGCCTGATGGTAATATCCAACATCTTTCAGTTGGTTTTAGAGATGAAAACTTCGGTTTAAGTGGAGGCTTCTCGCACTTAAATGACCCGAATGACCCTAATAGTGCACAAACACAAGGTGTTTTTGTGTATAATAAAAATGCTGTTTCTATTGCAGATGAAACTATTGAGGGTTTAAGTGTTTATCCTAATCCTGCCAGCAATTTTGTCAAAGTAAACACCGATGGTGCCGCATTAAAAAATATTGCGGTTTATGATATTACCGGAAAAGAAGTGTTGAATTTTAACAATTTGTTCGGTAATAATATGACCATCAATACTACCGATTTGCAAAAAGGTATTTATTTGATGAAAATCGAAGACGCAGACAACAATCACCAAGCAGTTAAGTTGGTTATTAAGTAGTTTTAAATAGTTTTTATCAATGTTTAATTTGATTATATTCTAGTCTCTTTAAAAGATAAACGAAATATTCCATGACAAAAAAAGACTGCCGCAAAAGACAGTCTTAACATTTGGCGGTCCGGACGAGACTCGAACTCGTCCCGACGTCTGTCGGGATGACAGGCTTATATTCTAATTGTATATTGTTAATATAAAAAAGACTGTCCAAAGAAAGACAGTCTTAACTTTTGGCGGTCCGGACGAGACTCGAACTCGCGACCCCATGCGTGACAGGCATGTATTCTAACCAACTGAACTACCGGACCTGTTTTAACAAAACTCAGAAAATAAGCCTTTCCTTTGTTTTGCGAGTGCAAATATATGAACTTTTTTTTATTTGGCAAATAAAAAAATAATTTTTTTTAAACATTTTTTTTCTGTTACTTTGGGCAATGTTTGCATCTAATTTTTAATTATGATACTAGTGACCGGAGGTACCGGATTAGTTGGTTCGCATTTACTACTTTATTTGACTCGTAAGGATATAAAAGTCAGAGCTATTTATAGAACGAAAAATAGTTTGAAAAAAATACGTCATCTTTTCAAATATTATAGCGCTGAACCTGAAAAATTATGGGCAAATATTGAATGGTTACCGGCTGATATTACAGATATTGCTTCTTTAGAGTCTGTTTTTGACGGCATAAGCCATGTATACCATACTGCGGCAAAAGTATCTTTTAAGCCGGGCGATAAAGAAATATTGATGCAAACCAATGTGATAGGCACGGCTAATCTATTGCATTTGGCAATGGATCATAGTATACAAAAATTTTTGCATGTTAGTTCCATAGCTGCTTTGGGCACTTATGATAATCCCGTAACAGAGCAAACTCATTGGAACTGGAAAGAAAAACATAGCGATTATGCTGTCAGCAAATATTTAAGCGAAATGGAAGTGTGGCGGGCAGGACAAGAAGGTTTACCGGTTGTGATTGTCAATCCGTCAGTGATTTTAGGCGCGCATTTTTGGAATGACGGTATTGGTAAAGTTATTCAAAAAATACGCAAAGGCATGCTATTTTTTCCACCCGGAGGCAACGGTTTTGTCGATGTATGGGACGTGGTTAAAATTATGACGGAACTAATGAACCGGAAAATCAATAACGCATCATTTATCGTATCGGGATATGATACATCATATATAGAATTTTTGACAGCCCTTGCAAATGTTTTGGAAAAACAACCGCCTAAATACAAACTTTCCCGGCTTATGGCAGAAATTTTATACTGGATAGGACGATTAACCGGCAAGGGGATTACTTCAAGGGCTTTGTTAAATACTTTGTTTCAACACCCGCATTATTCATCACAAAAACTTATTGACACGCTTGATTATAAGTTTATTCCTTTTGAAGCGAGTATTCATAATTTGACCCGACATTACCTGAAAGATTTTAAAAAATGATAGGTTTGTTTCCTTCTAAAATTCCCTTTTTTATGCCTTGGGTTTTTCCGGGATTGATGTATCGTCGTGCTACTAATCAAAAACAAATTTATTTGACTTTTGATGACGGTCCCACTCCGGAAATCACGCCTTGGGTTTTAGATGTTTTGGAAAGGGAACAGGTTAAAGCCACATTTTTTTGTGTCGGTAGTCAAATTGAAAAATATCCTGATATTTTCAAGCAAATTCTAGAAGCGGAACATCAAATAGGGAACCATTCTTATGTGCATGAAAAAGGTTGGCAAATACCCGCCCATCTTTATAAAGAAAGTATCGATAAAACCGAACAATTGATTGTAAAACATACTTATTCCTCAAAATTGTTCAGACCGCCTTATGGAAGGGTTACACCAAAACAAATCAAACTTTTAAAACAGGCAGGGTATGAAATTGTAATGTGGTCTCTTCTCACGGGAGATTTTTCGGTAAAGTTAAATCCGGAGCAAGCACTTGCTTATTTAATCCAAAAAAGTCATCCGGGCGATATTGTAGTTTTTCATGATAGTCGGAAAGCTTTTAATAATTTAAAAATTATCTTGCCGGAATATATCAGACAACTCAAAAAAAGGCAATTTAAATTTGCCACTTTATAAAACAGACTTTTGTCGTGGTTTTTATTAATCATTCATTTTATATTTGATAAAAATTCCTTCATGGATACTATTTTTACAGCTGGCTTTTTGAGTATGTTGCATGCTTTGTTGCCGATATTTATCATTATTGTCTTTGCCGGATTCTTGGTCAGACGGCAGATGGTCAACAAATCACAAATAGACAGTTTATCACAACTGACAGTGATGGTTTTGCTTCCGGCTTTGGTTTTTAGTCATACGTTGCAATATTTTGACCCGAATCAATTGTCGTATTGGTGGTTGCTACCTTTGTTAGGAATTGGCTTGAGTTTGCTGGGATTGCTGTTAGCTTATGTCGTTTTTCTTCCTCGTTCTTTTGCCTTCAAGAATATGATGGCTGTGGCATCAATGCAAAATGCCGGTTATTTGGTCTTGCCCATTGGAAAAATGCTATACCCCGAAGATTTTACTGAATTTTCAATTATGACCTTTCTGTTTATATTAGGTTACAATCCTTTATTGTGGACATTGGGTAAATATTTGGTTACTTCGAGTCAGACAGCCGGAGAAGAAATTAATTTTAAGAAACTGATAACCCCGCCGGCAGCGGCTAATATTGTTTCTTTACTATTGGTTTTATTGGGTTGGCAACATATTTTTCCGAATGTCTTGGTCGATTCGGTCAATTTTTTAGGACAAGCAGCTATTCCTGTTGCCACTTTTGTGTTGGGCGCCACTTTGGGAAGTATTTCTTTTAAAAAATTGCCGGCTATTATAGATGTTTTCAGGGTGATGAGCGTTAAATATCTTTTGATTCCAGCAGTTGTTTTGTGGTTGTTATGGATTTTTGATATTGCAAAAACTTATCCGCTTCTATCTGACTTTTTAATAATACAAGCAGCGGCAGCTCCGGCGACGGCTTTAATCATACAAGTCAGAGCTTATGGTGGCAACCGGCAAAAGGTCGGTACCATGATGCTGATAGCTTATATTTTGTGTTTAGTGGCTTTACCGTTTTGGATAGCGTTGTGGCATAGTATAAGCTTGTAATAGAAAGATATAAAAAAAACCGCTCAAAAAAGAACGGTCTTTGTTGTTGGGCTCCTCCAGCTGGACTTGAACCAGCGACACCCTGATTAACAGTCAGGTGCTCTAACCAACTGAGCTATGGAGGAAGGTTTCGTTTGCGAGTGCAAATATAAAACGATTTCTATAAAATGCAAACAAAAAAATAATTTTTTTAGTGGTTTTTAGATTTCGTCATAAGATTATTTTGATTATCAAGAGAATAAATTTTCTTTTTACTTATTTTTGTCGTTTAACCAGCATATAAAAGTTGTTACCAATATCTAAATAGCCTTGGTCGTAAACAAAATAATACACACTTTGTTTTTTGGTGGTGTAGATGCTTGTAAAAAGATTAAAATCAAATCCTGCCGCTTCTAATTTGGATTTGTGAATTTTGGTTTTACCCTCCGGATTAAATTGTTCTAATATGCGCCAATTCTTTTTTAACCGGTTATTGATTGTTCTAATTAAGTTACTGCCGGCTTTGTTTTTCCGGTTGTTATAAGCATTTCGACAATAATCCGAGCAAAATTTTTTATCGGACCGACCCAATATAGGTTCGCCGCATTCTAAACATCTTTTTTCCACCATGATCGTTTATAATGGTCTAATAGTCAAAGTTACAAATAATTTTGATATCTATTAAACCCACATGTTTTTCCTTACAAAATAATCAGACCCTGCCAAGTAAGTCTTTAAGGGCTTTAAAACTAACTTTCTTATCAGTAAAATATCGTTCGGCTTTTAGACGTTCGTCGGGTGTGGCATTAAGAAAATTTAAAAGATTGTTTAGATGCATTTTCATATGTCCTTTTTGAATACCATCGGTTATTAGGGAATTGATAGCGGCAAAATTTTGAGCCAACCCTGTTGCTGCTATAATTTGCATCAAATCATGTGCAGACGGGTTTTGTAATAATTGTAAGGAAAATTTTACTAAAGGGTGAATAGCTGTAATACCTCCGACCGTACCTATTGCCAATGGCATTTCTAAACTGAAATACAATATATCTTCACGGATTTCGGCATGTGAAAGAGATGTATATTGTCCGTTTCTACCGGCATAAGCATGCGCATTGGCTTCAACGGCTCTAAAATCGTTACCAGTAGCAATAACCACTGCATCAACACCGTTCATAATTCCTTTATTATGCGTTACGGCTCTGCACGGTTCTACTTCGGCTATTTGTATGGCTTGCACAAATTTTTTTGCATAAGCTTCTCCTGACAAACTACCGGTTTGTAAAGCATCAACCGGACAATTTACCGACACTTTTACACGACAATCGGGCGTATAATTGGATAATATACGCATTACAATATCAAGTTTTCCGGATAGTTGCTCTTGTGCTAAGTTCTTTAAAGTTTCTGCGGCTTCTTCTAAAACCGAATTGATAAAATTTGCCCCCATGGCATCAGCGGTGTCAAATTTAAATTCTATTTGATAATAGTCCGGAATAGCCGTGGTTTTGTCTATCAAATTAATGTCTTTGATACCGCCTCCCCGCTTTTTCATATTAGCTTGCATGCCGGCAACCGACTGAAGAATTTTTAACCGGTTTCTTCTAAAAAAATCAATGAGTTCGGAAGTTTTGCCGGCATAGGTAAAATGTATGTGTCCGAGTTTTTCGGTATCGGTAACTTCGGTTTTAAAACCGCCTTTATCCAACCAAAATTTAGCTGCTTTTGATGCCGCCGCAACTACCGAACTTTCTTCAATAACCATAGGTATCGTATAGGTTTTGTCGTTAATTAGGAAATTGGGTGCAACGGCGTATGGTAAATAAAAATTGGTCAAGGTATTTTCTATAAAACCGTCGTGAAGTTCTTGCAAAGCCTCATCATTGTGCCAATATTGTTCCAAGATGCGGCGGGCATGAGAATCATTGTTAAAATACGTTTGCAATAACCAATCTATTTTGGCTTCTTTTGACAATTTGGAAAATCCGTTGACTTGCATAGCGGTTTTGTTTGAATCCGCAAGATAGTTAAATTTGAAAAATTATTAAAAACCGTTTGACCGTTAATCATTACCCCATAGGGATTAGGTTTTTTTATGAAAGTGTCTTAGGATATTTCATTTTCCGATTTTAGAAAACAAGAATTTTATCATGTTTGGAAAAATTATAATATTCTGATAATCAATAGTAAAATCATTTGTAAATGGTTACAAACGACTATTTTCGAAAGTAAACATTTATGAACCGAATAAAATTTGCCCACAGCCATACATTTGCACTATCAAATCAATCGAAAGTTTGAATCGATGCACATTTGTTTGAATTATTTTATTAACCTTTAAATTTTTTATTATGAGTACTTTAAGAAACAGTGTAAAATTAATCGGAAACGTAGGACAAGTTCCTGAAATCAAAACTTTGGAAAACGGCAGAAAAGTTGCCAATTTTTCAATCGCCACCAACGAAACTTATACCAATAAAGACGGTGAACGGGTGACACAAACCTATTGGCATAATTTGGTTGCTTGGGGCAAAACTGCCGAAATTATTGAAAACTATGTAGACAAAGGCAAAGAAGTGGCTATCGAAGGCAAGTTGACCAATCGTAGTTACGAAACCAAAGATGGCCAAAGACGTTATATTACGGAGGTTCTGGTCAATGAAATTCTATTGTTGGGAAACAAAAATTAAAAATCAAGAATTTTATCGGATTTTAACGCTCGTCTCTAAATCGGGACGAGCGTTTTTTTAATACCGGTTTTCCGAACTTGACTCAAAATCGTATATTTGTTTAAAACATAAGCATTACTCATGAAGATTAAAACTAATGATTTGGTCACTTTGGTAAGTCCTGCCGGATTTTTACCGGATAAGAAAATTGTTGACAAGGCTGCCAACTTGCTCAAAAAATGGGGACTGCGTTCTTATGTTGCTCCCAATGCTTTAAAGCAATATGGACATTTTGCCGGGACCGACCAAGACCGTTTATCCGATTTACAAACCGCACTGGATCATCCCGAAGTTAAAATGATATGGGCGCTTCGTGGTGGATACGGCAGCATTCGCATTGTAGACCGGCTTGATTTTTCTAAATTTAAGCAATACCCTAAACTTTTAGTCGGATTTTCGGATATCACGATACTGCACCAAAAACTACAAAATCAAGGTTTTGAAAGTTTACACGCTTTGATGCCGGTACAGCTCAAAGATAAAATTTCAAAAGATGTTATCTGTCACACTAAAATGGCATTATTTGATAATCATATAGCTTATCAGTTTAAAACCAATACTTTCACTACGGATTTCACAGAAGTAACCGGACAAGTCGTCGGTGGTAATTTAGCAAATTTATATAGTCTTTTGGGCACAAATTTAGATTTTGATACGCGTGATAAAATTCTGTTTATTGAAGACATTGGCGAACAATTATATCAAATTGATCGAATGATGATAGCACTAAAAAAAGCCGGAAAATTAAAAGCTTTGAAAGCATTGTTGGTCGGACAGTTTACAGATATACCTGATAATAAACCGGCTTTTGGAAAATCGGTAGAAGAAATTATTTTGGAACATACTGACAACACTATTCCGGTTATTTTTAAAGCACCGATTGGACATATAACCGATAATTATCCTTTGTTTCTGGGAAAAAAATTGAAAATTACTAAACAGAATGATATAATATCTCTAAGTCAATGATGAAAAACAAAACCATTTATTATAAAGATTTGGGATTTTTAGATTATCAAAAAGCTTTTGATATACAAACGGATTTATTTGAAAAAACCAAACAAATCAAAATTCAAAATAAATATTCGGACACGCCTCAAAAAACCGAAAATTATTGGATATTTACAGAACATCCTCATGTTTATACATTAGGAAAAAGCGGCAAAGAATCACATTTATTAATAGATGAAAATGAAAGACAAAAACGCCAAGTGCAGTTTATCAAAACCAATCGTGGTGGCGACATCACTTATCACGGCCCGGGGCAGATAGTCGGTTATCCTATCATAGATTTAGACAATTTTGATTTGGATATTTTGACATATATGCGCTTGTTGGAAGAAATGATTATCAAAGTTTTAGCTATATATGATATCAAAGGAGAACGCAGTCAGGGCGAAACGGGTGTTTGGTTGGACGTTGGCAAACCAAATATGCGTAAAATTTGTGCTATGGGGGTCAAAACCAGCCGTTGGGTAACTATGCACGGTTTTGCTTTAAATGTCGATACGGATTTGTCCTATTTCAATCACATTATCCCCTGTGGTATTAAAAATAAAGGGGTTACATCCCTTCAAAAAGAATTGGGATATACCCCTGATAAAAATATTTTGAAGCAGCAAATTTTAAAAATCTTTGCCGGTTTGACACAAGCAAGGTTTATTGCTTCGGATTTTTAATTCTGTTTCTTATAAATCCAAGCTTGCGGGTGTGATTGTTTTATTTCTGCTAACTTTGTTTTTGCTTCGTCTATATTTGAAAAACCTTCGTAAGCAACAATGAATAAACCTGCTCCATTTTGTCCCACAATAATAGCATTATAACCGTCAGCTTTTAGTTTAGCTACTTTATTTTGGGCATTTTCTTCACTTCTAAAGGCACCGCTGACTATAAAATAAACATTTTCCGAATGATCATATCCGGATGACGATGAATCGGACGTTTGACCGGTTGATGATTCGGTTGCAGTGGTATTTTCTGTTTCGGTATTTGTATCGGTAGTTTGCGGTTCTGTTTCTTCCGAAGGCGCAGATTGTTCACCCGCATTTTGATTAAATTCGGTTGAATCAATTACTTTTTCAGTAGCTTCATCATCAGTCTGTATAGTTGTCGTTTCTTCACCCGACACCATTTCTTCTTGAGATTCGTCAGTATCATCGGTATCGCGCGTCATATACCAATATATACCGCCTCCAATTAAGAGTAGCGCCACAATTAATCCGATAATCAAAGGATAATTGAGGGTTGATTCGCTTTCATTGTTTTTTTGTATTTCCAAATCAAAATCTTCCATATTCAGAATTTTATATGTGTTTAAACAAAAATATAAAATAATTTAATACAAAAATATAAAATTTTAACAAACATAAAAGGATGACAAATTGCCATCCTTTGTTAACATTATTTTTTTAAGAAAAATTACTATTCGGCTAAAAGAATCACATGATTATTTTTCATTTCAACTGTCCCCGAATTGATGGGTAAAATCACTTCGCCTTGTTTGATTTCAAATTTGTCTTTCACCTCATTATCAATCAAAATACCTTGTCCTTTTAGCCGGACATCGCCTTTTTGTAAAACGGCAATGATAGGGGCGTGATTGTTCAACATTTCAAAAGAACCGTTAACGCCGGGAACGACGATTGAATCAACTTCTCCTGAAAATAAAGCGCCTTCGGGGGTTACAATGTCTACCTTCATATTAATTAGTTTTTAGCTTCCGCTAACATTTTTTCACCAGCTTCAATAGCATCTTCAATACTACCTTTCAGGTTAAAGGCGGCTTCGGGCAAATGGTCTAATTCACCATCCATAATCATATTGAAACCTTTGATGGTATCTTTGATATCGACTAACACTCCCGGAATACCGGTAAATTGTTCGGCTACGTGGAAGGGTTGCGATAAGAAACGTTGTACACGACGGGCGCGGTGAACGACTAATTTATCTTCCTCACTCAATTCCTCCATACCCAAAATAGCGATGATATCTTGTAACTCTTTATAACGTTGCAAGATTTCAA
>JALVEJ010000200.1 GCA_027031025.1 Flavobacteriales bacterium
TTTCATATTCTTTCCTGTTTTCGCCACTTTTATTTTTTAAAAAATTAAACTGCTGATATTGTGTAAATTAACTATTATATTTTTGATTTTTGGGTGTCCTAGACATGTTTTTTTTAGAAATGAATAATTATTTATTTATTGAGAATCTTATATCACTAGACTTTCCGTAAAAGAGCGGTAAAATGTGGTCATTACCCTCGCCATACGAAGGTTTTCCGTAAATTTCAAGTTTTTCGGACGTTTAAAACAATCTGTTGTTCGAGCTAAACCAAAGATTTTATAGAAAGCTTATTTCTCAATAAATTAGAAGTTTGATTAAGGATATAAAGCACGTGCGAGTTCAGATTGTTTAGGTAGAAAAACGTAAGAAATTAGGAAAAGTTTCGTAAGGCTAGTCTTTTTTGTTACTTTTTTCGACGATGGAAAAAAGTAATGGTAAAATTTTTTATTATTAGGTGTCCCAGTGGCGAAAACGGGAGTGTCAAATGACACAATTTACAGATATAAAATAATATCCGATATTGAAAGCCAATATCGGATATTTTTTAGATCCTCATTCCTCAATTCCTCGAAGCTACTTAACATTTCTTTCGTACTCTTTAAGATATTTTTCATCCAACTTAAAGTCTTCCATAAATTTAGTGGTATAGTTTCCTGCTATAAAATCAGGGTCATCCATCAATTGTCTATGAAACGGAATGGTTGTTTTGACGCCTTCAATTACAAATTCGTCCAGTGCGCGTTTCATTTTCTCAATAGCTTCTTCACGGGTTTGGGCAGTAGTGATCAGTTTGGCAATCATAGAGTCGTAATAGGGTGGAATAACATAACCTTGATAGGCATGCGTGTCAAGACGGACACCATGTCCACCGGGCGCGTGAAAAGTTTTGATAACTCCGGGAGAAGGTCTAAAATCGTTATAAGGATCTTCGGCATTGATACGGCATTCTATGGAATGTAATTTCGGGTAATAATTTTTTCCTAAAATAGGCACGCCGGCAGCAACTTTTATTTGTTCTCTGATTAAATCGTAGTCAATTACTTGTTCCGTAATGGGATGTTCGACTTGGATACGGGTATTCATTTCCATAAAATAAAAGTTGCGGTGCTTGTCAACTAGAAATTCGACGGTTCCTACTCCTTCATAGTTAATGCTTTCGGCTGCTTTAACAGCTGCTTCACCCATTTTTTCTCGCAATTCGTCTGTCATAAAAGGTGAAGGTGTTTCTTCAATCAATTTTTGATGGCGTCTTTGAATGGAGCAGTCACGTTCTGAGAGATGTGCAGCTTTACCGTATTGATCACCAATGATTTGTATTTCGATATGACGCGGTTCCTCAATGAGTTTTTCCAGATACATACCGTCGTTCCCAAATGCCGCTTTTGATTCTTGACGGGCATCTTCCCAAGCTTTTTTGAGGTCTTCTTTTTTCCAAACGGCACGCATGCCTTTTCCGCCGCCGCCGGCTGTAGCTTTGAGCATCACCGGATAGCCTATTTCATCGGCAAGGCGTTCGGCTTCTTCGTATGATTCCAACAAGCCTTTTGAACCGGGGACGGTCGGTACACCGGCTGCTATCATGGTTTTTTTTGCAGTTGCTTTATCGCCCATCCGGTTAATCATTTCGGGTGTCGGACCAATAAATTTTAAATTATGGTCTTCACAGAGTTTGGCAAATTTGGCATTTTCGGCTAAAAATCCATATCCGGGATGAATGGCATCTGCATTCGTAATTTCGGCAGCTGCAATAATACTGGGAATATTCAGATATGATTCGTTACTGGCTGGTGGTCCTATTTTGACAGCTTCATCGGCAAATCTAACATGTAAACTGTTTTCATCGGCTGTTGAATACACAGCGACTGTTTTTATACCCATTTCTTTACAAGTGCGGATAATACGCAGGGCAATTTCGCCACGATTGGCAATTAAGATTTTATTAAACATACAAATCGGTTTTAGTTACTACATAGGCTCTACTAAAAATAAAGGTTGGTCAAACTCTACGGGCGTAGCGTCGTCAACCAATATTTTTACTATTTTACCGGAAACTTCCGACTCAATTTCATTGAAAAGTTTCATCGCTTCAATAATACACACAATATCACCTTCCTTAATGACATCACCGACCTCAACATAAGGTGGTTTGTCGGGTGAAGGTCTGCGGTAAAAGGTTCCGATAATGGGCGCTTTAATAGTAATGTATTTAGATTCGTCTGTTTCTTTTTTAGCAGATTCGTCTGTTGCAGCAGCGGGTGGTGGTGTTACCGGAGCCACAGCAGGCGGCACACTGGCCGGTATAGCAGTTACGGTGGTTGCAACAGGAGGCGCCGGGGTGACATACTCCGGTTTGTTCTTAATGGTTAATTTGAAATCTTTGTTCTCGATTTTTACTTCACTGACACCGGATTTGGCGACAAATTTTATGAGATTTTGTACTTCTTTAATGTCCATATTAAATAATTTTAGTTAGTTATTTGTTTGTTTTAGTGAGCAAAATAGAAAAAAAATAAATAAAAAATGCTGTTTTTTGTCTAAAAATATAAAAAACGCCATTTTTTGAAATAAAATGGCGTTTTTAACACTTTTTTTGAGATTTTTATGCTTCTTCTTGCTCAGGATCGATTAGAAGTTTTCCTTTATAATATAATTTTCCTTCGTGCCAGTGTGCTCTGTGATATAAGTGTGCTTCACCGGTTGTAGGATCAATTGCTATTTGAGGCATATCAATTTTGTAATGTGTTCTTCTTTTACGACCTCTTTGTTTGGATATTTTTCTCTTAGGATGTGCCATCGTTATTGTTTTTTATCTGTTAATATTTTTTTTAATGCCGCCCAGCGCGGGTCTATATGTTCTTTGTTATTATCTTTATTTACAGCTGTTTCATTATCATTATAGTTGATAATATATTTTGCGTTTTCGGCTGTTTTTTTACCGGAAGCAATGTCCGGATGAATCCGTTTGTTGGGTATACTTAAAATGACCGATTCGTATATTTGTTGTGCAATGTTAAACAAGTGCGAATGGTATGGAATTAAGATTAAATCGTCACGGTCATCATTAAAAGTGTCACTAAATTTGACAATAAAATCTAAATTACCTTCAAGCTCTTGGTCAAACATTTCACCACTGATATCACAAGGCACTTGAACGGTACCTTTGTTGTGAATATTAAACTCTAAAAGCTGATCGCTCTTGTTAAAATCTATCACTATGTCAATATCACATTGGTCAAATTCATCGTTGTCAAACAGCTTAAAAAATTCTTGGTCTAAATGAAACCGGTATTGGTGTTTGCCGTTTTTCAGACCACTAAATTTTATATCATACGATTTCAATGCCTTCATCTTCATGATTTTCAGCTTGCAAAATTACAAATATTTTTGGGAATATGAAATTATTTGATAGGTAATTTTTTTTTTGAAGTTACCGTTGAATCTCGAAACCTTCAAAATTTTGACAAGGTCCTTCTCTTAAAATTTTAACTTTTTCAACTTTTGAAAGCGGTGAGCCTTGGTAAAGCCATTGAATAAATTCTTTGAGTTTATCTTCTTGATCGCTTTCCACTTCAATATACACACTGCCGTCGGGTTCGTTGCGCACAAAACCGTATAAATTTAAAGATTGCGCTTTGTCGTTAGTGTATTTGCGAAACCAAACGCCTTGTACTTTGCCTTCAACTTTAATTTTATAATGTTTACAAGTCATACAGCTGATTTTTTGCAAAGATAAAATTTTACATTCTTAACTTGAATAGAAATAATCATTATAATCCCAACCAGTTTTTAAAATTCTTTACGCGTTCACGAGCCACAATAACATCTGTTTGGGCATTGGGTTGTAAGATGATTTTGAGCCGGCTATTGGTATATTGCACTATGTCTTTTATGGCTTTTGATGACAAAATAAATTGCCGGTTGATGCGGAAAAAATCTTCCGGATTGAGTTGTTTTTCTACTTTTTCGAGTGATTGGTCATACATAAATTCTTCACCGGAATCGGTTACCAGCCATGTGGTTTTGTCTTGGCTGTAAAAATAAGCAATTTCTTCTACGGGAATGCTTTGTAAATGGGCGCCATATTGTACCCCAAAGCGTTTTTTATAAGTCTTATCATTTTTTAGACTTGATATAAGTTGTTGAATGTCAACCTTTTTGTTTTTGTTATTATAATATTTATTCAAGGCAAAATGCAAGTCATCTTGCTTGATAGGTTTGAGTAGATAATCTATACTGTTGAGTTTAAAAGCCCTGATAGCATATTGGTCATAAGCCGTTGTAAAAATAATGGCACTTTGTACAGGAACTTGTTCGAAAATGTCAAATGAAGTCCCATCCGATAGTTGAATATCGGCAAAAATCAAATCCGGTGGTGAATGCTGTTTAAACCAAGCTACGGCTTCCGCTACACTATGTAACATGGTGCTGACCAAAATGTTTTCTTTGGCAAGCATCCGTTGCAAGCGGCGGGCGGCTGGTTTTTCGTCTTCTATAATGACAACTCGGTTCATAAGGGCTTTTAACAAAGATAATTATTTTATCGGGAATAATTTAGGTGTTGTTTTTTTGTATTTGATATATTTTTGCCCGAAAATTTTTTCTAATAATTGTTCTTCAACATAAATGCGGTAGTAGATTGAAATGCTAAAAGCCGTGACCAGAATCAACAACGACACAAAACTGTTCATTGCCAAGCCCAATCCGAATGCAAAAATCCAAAGTCCCAAATAGGCAGGGTGACGCACAAATTTGTATAGTTTTCCGGTGATAAGCTGATGTTTGTCAACAATACTGACATTAACGGTAAATTGTTGTTGAAGTTGATAAATAGCGAACCAACGTAATATAAGACCCGATATGGCAATTAAGCCGCCGGTAATCCCAATAATCTTTTCGCGCTTATGCCAAGTTTCATAATATGCTGTTATAAAAGCGAAAGTAATGCTTATAGGGATAATAATCCAAAAAAACAAAAGAGAATAGCGGTCTTTTTTGATGCTCTTTTTTGTTTTGAAATTGTATTTGCGAATGGCAATTAACAATTCGGAACACAAGAAAACAAGCGATAAGTATATCAGAAATTTCATAAGAATTTTTTATTGAGTTTTGTGAATATGGTTTAATTTTCTTTCAGTCTTTTATGCTTTCAGGATTGGCAATTCTATTCTATAAACCTGTTTGTCTTGAATGCTTTTTACTTGTTTTTCAGTTAATAAATCATAACGTTTTTGTATATTTTTTAAACCGATGCCTGTTGTACCGGCTGGTTGTTTTGGCTGGTAATTATTCCAAACAATCAATTTATCCGGTTGCGTTTCAATATGAATATTTAAGGGGTTTTCAGCCGAAATCTTATTGTGTTTTATGGCGTTTTCCAAAAGCAATTGTAATGATAATGGTGGTATTTGCGCCTCGGGGTTAATTTGTTTTGGAAGTGTATAGTTCAGCCCGTCTTCAAAACGCATTTTGAGTAAATCGAGATAATTTTCGGCAAAAGTAATTTCGTCTTTTAAAGGAACGAGGTTTTTGTCTTTTTGTGCCAAAACATATTGATAAATATCGGACAATTTCAGGGTAAATTCTTCCGCCTTATCAGGGTTTTCGCCGATGAGTGATGCCAAAACATTCAAATTGTTAAACAAAAAATGCGGGTCGAGTTGGGCTTTCAGGCTTTCAAACTTGATACGTTCGTTTTGGGTTTTCAGTTGTTCGGCTTTGAGTTGGGCTTCGCGTATTTTTTTAAAGGAATATTTGGTGATGATAAACAATGCGATGACTAAGGCAAATAAAACGACCATTGTATATTCCAGCGGATTGATATGTTGGATAAAATATTGGAAACTTTGTCCGAAAATAAAGACTTTAAAAAATAGATTAAGCAAAAAGTAGATGAAAGCATTGAGCGGAATAACCCCTAATATACTGATGAATAAGGTTTTTTCCGGATTGTTATCCCAATTTAAAAATTTATCTATCATGTTGAAATACAACATGTTCCCCAAGCTAAAAACCAAAGAATAAATAAAAAAGTAAGGTAAATTTTTCCACACAGCGTAGGATGCGCCTGCTATTAAATTAATGATAAATATGAGGCTGGCAGCTATAAACGTCGTAATAAGAATTTTTTTTGCTTTCATGATTTTTATTTAAGTTTAAAGTTATTAAAATAATTTGATTTCCAATTGTAAATTTTGTTTTAGTTCAAACTTGGCGTCTTCCCAAGTCGGTGGTCCCATACGCATTTTATTGTTAGACAATCCCCAGGGTTCGTCGGGTATGTAGTTGTTAAAATCTAAACGGTGATTACCATTCAGATCTTGAAAACACAATATGGCATAGGTGCCTTCCGGTAAATCTTGAATGTTTAATCCGGGTTTTTGAGAAGGTAAAACCGTATATTTTTTAAAAGGTTTTTTGTTGTTAAAATCTTTTTCCGATCGGTATAGCGCTACATAAATAGGCTTGTCGGTTTTTTGAATATTGTTAAATTTGATTGCCAAATTGAACGTTTGTTCGGTAGCGGTTTGTGGCATGTCAAAATGCAAGAAGTAGCCGAAAGCGACTAAAATAATAGTAAGTAAATCTTTCATGTTTATAAATTTTTATGATTAATACAGAGCAAAGATGCAGTAGCAATAGTAAGCAGACAATTTTTTATGACCGAACTGTCGATTTTATGGAGTGAATTGTAGCTATTAATGATTTTGTTTTTTAAAATTTAAAGATTTCATGACTTATATCACAAAACTGATTATTTTTAAAATCAAGATTTTATATTTTCTTGTATTTTTGGGCAGTCAAAACGCAAAAAAATACCAAATGAAGCCGACCTGATTAAAATAATCATTGAATATACAAAGCCTGTCCTGACTTTTGTCAGGGGAAACTGATTATTTTAATCGTCAAGGTTACATCTGACCGAAATGTTATAATTAAAAAATAAACAGATGAAACAAAAAGTTCTTTTCTTATTTATTTTTGTGTTGTTTTCAATCCATTTGAATGCACAATCCACATCCGGAAAATCCCAAAAAACTTTAAACATCAATGGACGGATTCAATTTGATTATGAATTTTTGAAACGGGATAAATCTTCTGATTGGTTTAATGCTAACGAATTTAGACGCATCTATTTATCAATAGGAGGTTTATTGTCATCACATTTTTCATATAAACTTGAAGCGGATATCTCGAAAACGACAATTGGTTTCAGAGATGTTTACCTCAAATATAAAGGGGGTAAGTTGGGTAACTTTTCTATTGGAAGTGTTGTAGAACCAACAGGTTTGGATATGGCGACCAGTAGTAAATATATCCCGTTTTTTGAACGGGCGATGTTGACTTCGTTGCAGAATTTTCGTTGGGGGGCCGGTTTTTTATATGAAAATTATCATTTATTTAAAGAACATGCCGGTTTTCAAATGTCCGTTACCAATAACGGGAAAAATTCCGAAGGTTTTAAAGATCTCAATTTATCAGCCGGCCAAAATATCAGTACACGATTTATGGCTTGGCCAATATTTGAGCCATCTCAAAACTTAATATTGCATTTAGGGTTTAATTATGCATATAGACCTTATAAAGATTTGACATTCAGACCCGAAAATCACATGGGGGATAAATATCATTATGTTTTTCCTAGTGGAAAAAAGCGGCAAACTGTCGGATTTGAATTGGCTACCGGATACCGGTCGTTTTCTTTGCAATCGGAATATAAAATGATGACCGTAGCAAATAATATATCAAAAAATTATAATGTCGGTAGTTTTTATATATTAGGCAGTTACTTCTTAACCGGTGAACATCGTCCGTATACACACGGTGCTTTTGCAAGAGTTAAACCAAAAAACGATGTAGAACACGGTGGCTTTGGTGCCTTTGAACTTTTGGTGCGCTTTTCTCAAATGCAGTTTTCAAATGATGTCGTTATTGCCAATCCGGGCAATCCGAAGGAAGTCAATAATTTAGCTTTCGGACTGAATTGGTATTTGACGTCGCGTATTAGATTCATGTATAATTATGTTATTACCAATGATTACAATCCGGTTTTAGGTAATATACAAGGACATTTGTTGAGAGTGCAAATGGATTTTTAATTAAACAACTACATTTCCTGATTTATATCATAAAATTAAGCGGTTTTAATGTATATTTGCGAAAAATTACATTTTAACCGCTTTTTTATGAGTTTGATGAAAGCAATATTTCCCGGGCTTTTATTGGTGTTGGTGTTGGCTTTATTGTCATTTTGGCTATCAGGTTTTTTGCCGATTGGGGCTGTGGTTGTCGGGATTAGTTTAGGGATTTTTTTCGGTAATTTATTTAGCGTTAAAGAAACTTGGCTATCGGGTATTCAATTTGCCGAAAAACAAATTTTGGCATGGGCAATTATTTTGATGGGTGTCAAATTGGACTTCAATATTGTTAAAGAATTAGGATTTAAAGCCATATTGATTATTATTGCTGCTATTATTTTTACGATAAGTATTTCACTAATTTTGGGACGTTTATTACATATAAACCGGCGTTTGGCTTTGTTGTTAGGTATCGGCAACGGTGTTTGTGGCAGTTCTGCCATTGCCGCGACAGAAAAAATTATAGGCGCCGACAAACATGAAGTTGGTATTTCGGTCACAGCGGTTAACTTTTTAGGAGTTATTGGGATGTTTTTGTTGCCACTGTTTGCTAAGTTCATGTTGGTTTTCAACGATTTACAATCTGGTTTTCTCATAGGGAATACCTTACAAGCGGTGGGACAAGTGGTTGCCGCCGGATTTTCAATCAACGAAACCGTAGGACATACCGCTACCATTGTCAAAATGATGCGGATACTGATGTTGACGCCTATTGTCTTGACTTTGCTCTATTATTTTCATCAAAAAAGCAAAAAACAAGTGGTGGTGGTTAAAAAACAAGGCTTGCCATATTTTATCATCGGGTTTATTTTAATGTCTTTTATCCCGTCCTTTCATTTATTAAGTCCAGATATAATTAAGGTTTTAGGTAAATTGAGTCATTATTTGTTATTGATAGCCATGGTCGCTATTGGTTTGAAAATCAGTTTTAAACATATTATCAAACAAGGCGGCAAAGCCTTATTAGCCGGTAGTTTGATATTTTTGTTTCAGATTTTGTTTAGTGTTTTGATGATTGTTTTGTTAATACGTAAATAATTGTTATATTTGCACGTATAATTAATATTCTCATGGATTCAAAATTAACCTTAAAATTAAACCAAGGCGTTATT
>JALVEJ010000201.1 GCA_027031025.1 Flavobacteriales bacterium
AAAAAGTAATCTTAAAATCTATACAAATACCGATGGCATGTTCATCATAAAATTACCGCAAGGCAGTTTTGTTTTACATTTTGAAAAGGAAAATTACAAGCCAAAAGAAATTCACATTACAACCGGTGACAAAAAAAGTATGGATATAGGTATTATATATCTGGAAGCCAAACCGGAACAGCTCAACCCTATCATTCTGTCCAATATCACGGATTTTATCACGGATAATAAAAACCCCGTAGCCGCTACGACACTCAAAAAAATAGACATCAAAGATGATGCAACCGATAAAGATTTACCGGAAATACTGAACCAAGCACCATCGGTTTATGCGACTAAGTCGGGGGGCGGAATTGGTGACAGCCGTATCAATATTCGCGGCTTTAGTCAGCGCAATATCGCCGTATTAATTAACGGCGTGCCGGTCAATGATATGCAAACCGGTTGGGTGTATTGGAGCAACTGGCTTAACCTGCCGCAAATCAGCAACACGGCACAATTGCAACCCGGCATGGGGGCGTCTAAATTAGCTATTCCGTCTGTTGGTGGTACCATCAATATTTTAACACAATCGGCAGCCAAGCAAAAAGGTGGAGAAGTAGATTACAGTTTTACCAATTACGGCTTACATAAAATAACTGCTGCTTACAACACGGGGATTCTATCAAACGGCTTATCCGCTTCTATGCAAATAGGACGCATTAAAGGCAAGGGCTATGTCGATATGACTGATGTCGATGGCTATACCTATTATTTTAATTTGGGCTATATGAGTCCGAACCAAAAACACCAAATTATGTTTAATATCATTGGTGGTCCACAAGAACATTATCAAAGAAATTATGCGCCGAAACTGGCGGATTATTTGCGTTATGGTGTCGGTTCAAGTCCCAATATCAAATACAACAGCGAGTGGGGTTATTTAAACGGGAAGCCCTATTCATGGTCTAAAAATTATTTTCACAAACCCATCATATCCTTAAACTGGGATTGGTTTCTCAACGACCGATTGCAATTAAGTAGCGTCATATACGGTATGTTTGGGCGTGGGGGCGGCACCGGTGCCATTGGCGCCATCAATTACCATTATCCCAATGATCCGGTTTATACGGACCCAAGCGGTCAAGTCCGCTTTGATGATATTTACAATTGGAATCAAGGCGGTCATGTGCCGGACTTTGGACCTGATAGAACGCCGGATAGCAGCGGCAAGTTTATTAACAAAATTGATAACGGTATGACCCGTTATGCCTTTATGAACAATCATGCTTGGTATGGCGGACTTTTTAACTTAAAATACACTTATAACCAAGCCCTTTCCGCTTCTATCGGTCTGGATTTACGAATGACTCATGGCAAAAACACTTTGACGGTCAACGATGTGTTAGGGGCTGACGGCTATTTAGATAATTTTGATGTCAATCATCCGAACCGGTTAATCGAATCCGAAGATTTTGTGCCGGCTACTTACGACTGGAATCCTTTTAAAAGTATAGACCCGTTGCAAAAAATCGTGTTTTATAATCAGGCAAATATCAATTGGTTGGGCGCTTTCGGACAAATCAATTATCAACATAAACAATGGCAGGGCTTTTTGCAAGCCGGACTTTCCCATCAGGGTTTTCAACGCATCGATTATTTCAATTTACCCGAAGGACAACAAAAATCAAAATGGGTATATATTCCCGGCGGTAATATCAAGGCGGGATTGGGTTATAATTTTGCCAAACGGCATTATATTTTCTTAAACGGCGGTTATTTTAGTAAACAGCCGCTATACAATGCTGTTTTCCCGAATTGGGGCAGCAATCAGGTGGCTGATGATCTGAAAAATGAACAAATTTATGCCACAGAAGCCGGTTATACTTATCAAAATGAACACTGGTATTCAAAAGTGAATGTTTATTACACCATTTGGAAAGACCGCTATGAAACGGTCAGCGATTATATCAACAACCAACAGGTGAGCGGAACGCTTAAAAATATACAAGAAATACACAAAGGTGTGGAATGGGTTAACCAGTTGAAATTTAACAGATTATCTATTTACCAAATGCTTTCCGTAGGGGATTGGTCTTATAAAGGTAATGTCAATAAGGTGCCGCTTTACAATTTTCAACAACAACAAGTGGCGGTTAAAAACTATTATTTAGACGGTGTAAAAGTCGGTGATGCGGCGCAGGTTTCTGCCGCTATCAAAATAGCTTATCGATTGAATCGGCATTTGAGATTTTATCTGGTGCAGCAGTATTTTGATAAATTGTATGCCAAAATTGATGTGGGCAGTTTTTCCAATCCGCAGCATAAAGGTTCTTTAAAATTACCGGCATACAGTTTGGTCAATGCGGGTATCAATTACCGGTTTAAGATTAGAAGATTAGGCAAAGTTGATCTGGCATTTAATATTGAAAA
>JALVEJ010000202.1 GCA_027031025.1 Flavobacteriales bacterium
GGACTTTGTCAAATAATCGTTTTTCATTACCGGTATAGACCAAAACCTGAACGTCGTGGTTCAGGTGGTCCAGTTCAATCCACAAACGCTGGGACATACCGTTAAAAGCATCGGTGATAAATAAGATTTTCATTTTTTAGGACTACTAAAAACATTGGTGTAGTGGTAATAAGCAGCACAAGCGCCTTCTGAACTGACCATTGGGGCACCCAACGGATTTTCGGGAGTACATTTTTTGCCAAATGCCGGACATTGGTAAGGTTTGATGATGCCTTTCATAATTTCACCGGCTAAACATTCAGGATTTTCTTCGGCTTCTTCGAGTTGTACGTCAAATTTTCTAATAGCGTCAAATTCGGCAAATTCGTCTTTAATACGATAACCGCTATTGGGGATATTTTCCATACCGCGCCAAACCCTGTCGGATATCTCAAATACTTGAAAAATAACATCTTGCGCGGGTTGGTTGCCTTCTTCGGTTACGTAACGGGTATATTGATTTTCCACTTCGTAACGGCCTTCTTCCAATTGTTTGACGACCATTAAAATGCCTTGTAAAATATCTACGGGTTCAAACCCGGTAACAACTATCGGAATTTTAAACTTTTCGACCAATGGATAATATTCCCAATAACCCATAATGGTGCAAACGTGTCCGGCGGCTAAAAATCCGTCAATATGCGCATCGACATCTTCCATAATGTTTTCAATGGCAGGAGGTACTAAAACGTGAGATGTCAGGATAGAATAATTTTTTAAGCCGAGTTTTTTAGCGTGGATAACCGACAAAGCATTTGCCGGTGCCGTGGTTTCAAAACCGACGGCAAAAAAGACCACTTCTTTATCAGGATTTTGTTGGGCTATTTGCACAGCTTCGAGTGGTGAATATAAAATTCTGATATCGGCACCTTGGGCTTTGGCTTCGAGCAGACTTTCTTTGGAACCGGGAACCCGTAACATATCCCCGAAACTACATAAAATTACACCTTTTTCTTTGGCAAGATAAATGGCTTTATCTATCAGATGTAAGGGGGTAACACAAACCGGACAGCCGGGGCCATGTACCATGGTGATTTCTTTGGGTAATACGTCTAAAATACCGTTTTTGACTAATGAATGGGTTTGTCCGCCACAAACTTCCATAATGGTCCAAGATTTGGTAACCGTTTTTTTGATTTCTTCCAGTATTTTTTTTGCTAATTCCGGATTTCTGTAATCTGTTAGGTACTTCATTTGTTCAATTCTTGATATCGTTTTCCGAATTGTTCTATTTTTTTAGGTGTAAAGTCTTTTAATACGTCCACTAAAATTTCTTGCGGGTTAGTGGTTTCATTTTTAATTCTTTTCATAAAAGTATTAAAAATATACCAAAATTCATCGTCGGTTAAGTCGGTATCCAAATCCGATTGTTCTTCCGGTTCGTTTTGAATTGTTTCGTTTGGAACTTTATCAACGGTTTTGTTTTTTATTTCCCGTTCACGTGCTAAACCGGCAGAACGCCGTTCAAAAAATTCTCTGATTTTACTCATTTTGTTTGAATTTTTTCTGCTAAGTCCAAGATAGTTTGAATCGCTTCCGGGACACATTTTTCAATTTCCGGTGTCATACCGACAACCATAGGTTGAATACCCTTAACGGAAATAGTAACCAGATGAATTTCAGGTAAATTGTCTTGTAAGTAAAGCGCTTCAATCATATCGCGCAGTCCTACATCGTGAACACTTAATGCCGTAGGGTAATCGGCAGCAAAACGAGGTTTTATCACATTGATGGTGCCTGCCGGTTTACCGTCCATTGTGGCATCGACCATGATGACTTTATCATACTGATCAAAAACAAACATTAAGAAAAAACCACCGGTTCCGCCATCTAAAACTTCCAAGTATTCGGGTAGTTTCATTTTTTCCATTCGATGAACGATATGTACACCGACACCTTCATCTCCCATCAGATAATTGCCAATACCAAGTACCAGCGTTTTTCCTTTTTTATCGGCAAATAAATCTGTAAAGCCTTCTTTTTGTGCTATATTTTTTTCTTCCATTTTTAATTAATTAAAAAGTACCTTTACACATAACGTAAAGGTACAATTTATTTCAATGACAAGGCAAAAATTACGATTTTTCTTTAAAAATATGTCCGTTTATCATAGATGATACTTCTCCTTCTTTCTCAGTTACATCATGATAGATTACAAAATAGATATGAATAATTACAAGAAAAATAATCAACCACATACTGATATGGTGGATAAGTCTGGTGGTAAAATCACTTCCTAAAAATGTTGGAACCCAAGAAAATAATTTAGGTAACCACCAAGAAGCATTTTGTGAGTAGAGGCCAAATCCTGTAAAAACCATAATCAAAGCCAAAACAAACATTATTAAATAAGTAAAAGAAGCTAAGCTGTTATGACCAACGGATATGTGTAGTAACTTTGATTTTTTTTCGTTGTAAGGTAACATAAACACATCGTGTTTTATTACATAAAACAGGTTACTAAACCATTTTTTGGTAAATGGCACAAAAGATTTCCAGTGAGCATACTGGTTGCCGACAAAAGCCCAATAAATACGAAGAAGCATAGCAGCCACAAATACATAAGCCGCTATAAAATGTGAAACACGAACATATCCCATATAAAAAGTTTCATAAGCTTCATGATCACTTTGGAGTGCTGGCGGATTAGCAATAATAATACCGGTTACAGCTAATACAACAATTGATAACGCATTAGCCCAATGAAAAATCCTAACCGGCACTTGCCAAACGTATATACGTTTAAATTCTTTTTCTTTCATAATAAATTAATTTTAAAATTCCGGCGAAATTTATTGGCAAAAACTTCGCCGGATTAAAATTATACTGTACAAACCGAAACGGTATTAACACCGGTTATATGTTTACCATGTTCGTCATACAAATGAACGGAACATGCAATACAAGGATCAAACGAATGGATGGTTCTTATGATTTCCAAAGGTAATTTTTCATCTGCAACCGGAGTATCAAGCAAAGTTGACTCATAGGCGGATCGTTGCCCTTTGGGATCTCTTGGCGAAGCATTCCAAGTTGAAGGAACCACTTGTTGATAATTGGCTACTTTTTTATCTTTTATGACAATCCAGTGTGCCAATGAGCCACGAGGTGCTTCCATAAAACCTACACCTTTGGCTTCTTTGGGCCAATGGTCAGGGTCACGCATTTCGGAAGCAGCCATACGGGTATCGCCGTTTTTGATATTTTCAATCAAACGGTTATAAAATTCAATTCCCCAACCGGCGGCTTGCTTGGCACAAAGGGCTCTGGCAGCTGTTCTTCCCAATGTTGAGAACATCGCATCAATAGGTACATCCAGATATGATAGAACCGCTTTTACTTGTTCTTGGGTTTCTTTATCACCACGGGCATAGTTGACTAAAATTCGAGCCAACGGTCCTACTTCCATGGGTTTACCACGCCAACGCGGTGTTTTAATGAAACTATATTTTTGATCAACATCAAGATGTTTATAAGGTGGCTTAGGACCGGTATAATGGATATTGGTTTCACCTTCCCAAGGGTGTTTACCTTTGTCATCACCGTCAGAATAGTCATACCAAGAGTTGTTAATAAATTCTTGAATATCATTATTGCGATGATTGACATCATAAACTTTGGATAAGTCACGGTTCAAAATCACACCTTGTTGGTATTTGAATTCTTTTCCGGTGTAACCGTTAACTGGGAATTCGCCATAGCTCATGTAATTTCCAAATCCTTTGCCAATATAACCCCAATCTTTATAGAATGATGCAATAGCTAGTAAATCAGGCACATAAACCTGTTCAATGAATTGTTTGCCTTCTTTTAATAATCTTTCTACATAAGCCAATCGTTCGGCATTTAACCCACCAATATGGTCTTCACTGATAGCGCAAGCCATTCCACCGACCAAAAAGTTCGGGTGCGGGTTTTTGCCACCGAATATGGTATGTACTTTTACAATTTCTTTTTGCCATTCAAGTGCTTCTAGGTAATGTGCTACCGCCATTAAATTGACTTCGGGCGGTAATTTCATTTGAGGGTGTCCCCAATATCCATTGGCAAAAATACCAAGTTGACCACTTTCTACAAAACGGGTTAAACGTTTTTGAATATCAGCAAAATAGCCTGCTGAACTTTTAGGCCAACTTGAAATACTTTGGGCTATTTTTGAAGTTTCTTTGGGATCCGCTTTTAAAGCACTGACGACATCAACCCAGTCCAAGGCATGTAAATGATAAAAATGGACTACATGATCATGCATATAGATCACTGCCGCCATGATATTTCTCACCAAATCTGCATTAGGAGGAATAACAATACCCAGCGCATCTTCAACAGCTCTTACCGAAGCAATGGCATGCGCACTGGTACAAACGCCACAGGTTCGTTGAACAAATGCCCAAACATCTCGTGGATCTCTATTTCTAACAACATTTTCCAGACCTCGCACCATAGTACAAGAACTCCAAGCATCGACAATTTTGCCGTCTTTGACTTCTGCTTCAATTCTTAAATGACCTTCAATCCGCGTTACCGGATCAACTACTATTCTTTCAGCCATAATATGATAATTTTATTAGTTTTCTGATTTTTTTAGTTTATTTTTGATAGTGCTGGCAACAGCATGAGCGGCAACGCCGACTGCAACAGCGCCTGTTACAGCTTTACCTATACTGTCAGCAGTATGTTCAATACCAAAACCGGGTATGGCGGTTAATCTTTCATAGATAGGACCATTGTCCCAGAAATTGTCTTCACTACAACCAAAACAGCCGTGTCCGGACTGAATTGGATAGCTGACACCATTATTCCATTTAATGGTACCACAAGCATTATAAGTCATAGGTCCTTTACAACCTACTTTATATAAGCAATAGCCTTTTTTGGCGTTTTCGTCGTCAAAAGATTCTACAAACAAACCGGCATCATAATAAGCCCGTCTGTAGCAACTATCGTGTACGCGTTTTGCATAAAATGCTTTTGGTCTTTTGGCACCGTCCAGTTCGGGTAATCTGCCAAATGCCACCACATGAACTATGACACCAGCCATAACTTCCCCAATAGGTGGACATCCCGGAACTCTAATCAAGGGTTTGTCCGAAACTAATTTATGAATAGGTGTAGCATCCGTAGGGTTAGGCTTTGCCGATTGCACACAACCGTTTGAAGCACAACTACCCCAAGCGATAATAGCTTTGGCACCTTCGGCGGCTTCTTTAAATTGTTGAATAGCTGTTTTGCCGGCTATACAACAATAGTTCCCGTCATCACCAAGCGGGATGGAGCCTTCTACACATAATATATATTCACCATGATATTTTTTCATGGTTTCGTGTTTGGCAGCCTCGGCTTGTTCTCCGGCAGCAGCCATTAAAGTCTCTGTATAGTCCAGTGATATTTTATCCAAAATAATATCAGCCACAATAGGGTGGTCGGAACGGATAAAAGATTCACTACAACAGGTACACTCTTGATAATGTTCCCAAATCACCGGCAGACGCGGTGTTTTTTCTAAGGCATGCGCAATCTGACCGACTGCGGAGTTCTCCAAGCCCATATATGCAGCCATATATGTGGCAAATTTCATGAAATCCCGCCGGGTATACCCCATTTTTAAGATGGATTCCAAATAAGTTTCTCGCTTTGAAGTTACTGCCATAATAAAAATTGTTTTATATTTGCAACAAATGTAACAAAAAAATTTTAATTGTAACAAAAATTACAAAAAAAATTATGGTATTATGCATGAAATGTCGATAGCTTTGGGAATTGTGCAATTAGCAGAAAAGAAAGCGAGAGAGTCTAATGCTCAGTATATCAGTAAGATAAATATTCAGATAGGAACTTTGTCAGGTATTGAGATTGATTCGTTTGAATTTGCTTGGCCATTAGCTGTAAAGGAAACTTTGTTAGAAAAAGCGGTAAAAATTTTAGATGTTGTGCCTGCCAAAGCCAAATGTTCCGATTGTAACCATGATTTTGATATACATAATATATATGATGCTTGCCCTAAATGTGGCAGTTATTTTAAACATATATATCAAGGAAAGGAATTAAAAGTAAAATATATAGAAATAGAAAAATAATAAAAACTATTTAATTATGTGTACAACTTGCGGATGTAGTTCAACAGGTCATATCAGTATTCAAAAACCCGGTGATATTATACATGAGCATAATCATAAACATGATATGCATCACCACCATCATCATAGTCATTCTCATGATCATGATTCGCATCATCATCATGGAGAAAGAACCATTATCGATATCGAACAAGATATATTGCAAGCCAACCAGTTGTTGGCTGAACGTAATCGGGGATATTTTGCTGCAAAAAATATTTTTGCAATAAACTTAGTCAGTTCCCCCGGTTCCGGCAAAACGACTTTGTTAGAAAAAACGCTGGCAGATAATAAAGATAAAAAGAAATTTTATGTTATTGAAGGCGATCAACAAACTATGAATGATGCCGACAGGATAGATGCTTTAAATATACCCGTCGTGCAAATCAATACCGGAAAGGCTTGCCATTTGGACAGCGATATGGTCAATCAGGCAATTACCAAATTAAATCCGGAACCTGATTCTATTGTGATGATTGAAAACGTAGGAAATTTGGTTTGTCCTTCGGCTTTTGATTTAGGTGAAAATGCCCGTGTGGCTATTATAAGCACTACCGAAGGTGCCGATAAACCTATTAAATATCCGGATATGTTTGAAGGTTCTGATGTATGTATCATTAATAAAATTGATTTGCTGCCTTATGTGAATTTCGATGTAGAAAAAGCCAAAGATTATGCCAGACAAGTCAACCCGAATTTGATATTTTTTGAAGTATCCGCCACCACCGGAGAAGGAATGCAGCAATGGTATGAGTGGCTTTTAAGTCGTTAGGAATTGATGAATTGATGAGATGATGAATTGATGAGATGATGAATTGATGAGATGATGAATTGATGAGATGATGAATTGATGAGATGATGAAAAATATTCAAGTTATAAAAATTTCTCAATTTCTCAATAAAACCGGTCACTTCAATACAATTTTGTTATTTACCTCATAAAACACTCAGTGACCTTTCATCAATTCCTCAATTTACGAAACGAATAATATAATATAAAATAAAACAATCATCTAAAAACGTTAATACTCTATGAAGCAGATAAAATCATCAATTCATCAATTTAAAAGACGTACATAATGTATGAAACGCAAAACAATTATTAAATATTAAAATACTCTATAAACCCAAACTTTTAACTTTCAACTTTAAACTAACCAACTATGTGTTTAGCAATTCCCGGAAAAATAATAAGCATTGATCATCAATTAGATGAAATTTTTAGAATAGCCAAAGTCAGTTTTGACGGTATTGTCAAAGATGTCAATTTAACGATGGTTCCCGAAGCCAAAGTAGGGGACTATGTATTGGTACATGTAGGCAGTGCCATTAGTATAGTCGATGAAAAAGAAGCCAAAGAAACCATGAAAATTTTATATCAAATGGGTGAAATGTCGGAATTAGATTTTGGTAATTCCGATAATGAAGACAATGATACATAAATTTTTGTTTCAAAATTGATAAAAGCCTATTATTTACTCTGATTTATACCCAAAACGTTTAAGTTGCTCGGCTTTTTTACGCCAGTCTTTATTGACTTTGACATAGAGTTCCAAATATATTTTTTTACCGAAAAATTTTTCTAAATCTTTTCGGGCTTCAGTGCCTATACGTTTAAGTCCGGCGCCTTTATGTCCTATGATGATGCCTTTTTGTGAGTCGCGTTCAACATAAATAATGGCACGGATTCTGATTTTATCACCTTCATCTTTAAACTCTTCAGTTTCTACTTCAACTGCATAAGGAATTTCTTTCTTGTAGTGTTTTAAAATCTTTTCTCTGATTTTTTCATTAACGATAAAGCGTTCCGTTTTGTCGGTTAGTTGGTTTTTTGAAAAATAGGGGGGAGATTCAGGTAATAATTCTAAAATACGCTTAAAAACCTGATCAATTCCGAAACCATGCAAAGCGGAAATAGGAAAAATTTCGACATTGGGCAATTTTTCTTGCCAATATTTGATCAATTCTTCCAGTTTTTTCTGGTCGGTTTGATCTACTTTGTTAATCAAAAGTAAAACCGGCACTTCTGCATTTTTTATTTTGTTAAAAAAAGCTTCATTTTTCAAATCTTTTTCTCCGGCTTCTACCATATATAAAAGGATGTCAGCATCTTCAAAGGATTCTTTCACAAAATCCATCATGGCTTCTTGCATCTCATAAGCCGGTTTGATGATACCCGGTGTATCGGAAAAAACAACCTGATAATCATCGCCATTAACAATGCCTAAAATACGATGTCGCGTGGTTTGGGCTTTGGGGGTAGTGATAGCCAAATTTTCACCGACTACGGCATTTAAAAATGTGGATTTTCCAACATTGGGATTGCCTATGATATTGACAAATCCGGCTTTATGGGATTTAGAGTTTTGTTGATTTTCTGTCATTGTAATTTTTATTATATAGTTGATTTTTACCTTTTTATGTTAAATTTTCTTTTTCCGCAATTCAAAGTTTTGTCCCAGATAAACTTTTCTGACTAATTCGTCTGCTGCCAGTTCTTCCGGCGTGCCGTGTTTAAGGATTTTTCCTTCAAACATCAAGTAAGTTTTATCGGTAATAGCCAAAGTTTCTTGTACGTTGTGGTCGGTAATCAAGATGCCTATATTTTTGTCTTTTAAGTGTGCGACTATTTTTTGAATATCTTCCACCGCAATAGGATCAACACCGGCAAAAGGCTCATCGAGCAAAATAAATTTGGGATTAGAAGCCAAAGCTCGGGCAATTTCCGTACGCCGGCGTTCGCCACCCGATAAGAGTTTTCCCAAGCGTTTGCGTTTTTCGGTTAAACCGAACTCTTCGAGCAAGCTTTCTAATTTTTCTTTTTGTTCAGCTTTGCTCAAATGGGCAAATTCGAGTGCGGCTTTGATGTTGTCTTCGACACTCAAATCACGAAAAACAGAATTTTCCTGTGCCAGATATCCAATACCTAATTGCGCCCGTTTATACATGGGATAATCGGTAATTTCAATATCATCTAAATAGACATGACCGCTGTTGGGTTTAATCAAGCCGACTATCATATAAA
>JALVEJ010000203.1 GCA_027031025.1 Flavobacteriales bacterium
GAACTCAACATCAATTTCAGGATATAAATCAAATGCTGGATATTCTATTTTATCAGCTTTATACTCTACGTAGTGTATATGCTCAGTGCCATCTTCCTCTATTACTTTTACTATATCTCCCTCATAAATCTCTTTTCCATTTCTATCTTTTAAGCCAGTGTACTGAAGGAAAATCACTTCATTAAAACTTCTAATAGAATATCCTGAACTGCATAAGCACTTAACAACTTCCATTCCAAAATCTACAATAACAGGAATTCTTACTTTTTTATCCGATTTATCAAAAACCCTGAACTTAACCTCTTTCATTTTTTCGCTCTCCTTTTCATTAGCTTTCTATGTTTTTTTAGCCTTTTTTTCTTCTGTCGTTTCTTAGCATCTTTCTTATCTATCTTTTTAGGAGTCCATGAATGTTGTGGTACAGATGACGATGACATTGATGCTATAGCTATATGTAGAAAGTTCCTCATTTTTTATCTCCTTTCATTTCTTCATATTTTTTTCTTAATTGTTTTTCATTAAAGGTAAACTCAATACCACAAGAACCGCAAACAAAGGTTGTACCCTCTTTATATTCTACAAAATACTTGCATTCACAAAGAGGGCATCTAACTGTCTTCCTGCCATAGATTTTTAATCCCAATCTATTAAATTCTTCAGCCCAGTGTGTTTTATATCTTTTCATATATCAACCTCCCTTCTCTATAACAAAAAGACTGTAAAATGCCATCTCTGTAAACAGCATGTATATAACCTTCCTTTTTAAGTATTCCGATTCTCTCTTCAGGAGTTAGCTTATCCCATAGCTTTAGAACTTTAAGCTCTTTTGCATCATTTGAAAGTATTTCTTTAACCTTCATATCAACCCTCCTACTCCAGATACTTAGGTCTCTTAACATCTTTATTTTTTCCTTCCTCTTCTAATCTTCTCCTTTTAAGGTCGCTACAATAGTTCTTTTCCTGTATCTGTATAACTAACATAATACAAAAAACAAAAGAAAAAAGCAAGTATAAGAAAAATGTTTCAATATTACCTCTTGCGAGATGGTCAAAAGCACCGAATAATCCTGCTATGGTCGCAACAACTGTTAAAACTATGATTGTGTTAAATATTATTTTCTCCCAGTCCATGATTTTCCTCCTTATGTTTTTTAAAAAGCTCCCGGAAAACCGGGAGAGTTCGGGAGGGTTGAGGAAGGAGGGAGGGTTAGGGGATTGACCCTTTTAATCCTTTCCTTCCTAACCTGTTTTTAAGAACCTCAGCTTTTTTCCCTTCAATAACTTCAATTTGCTTTATCGTTATGTCATTATATATTTTATCAGATGCTATCACATAAAAACCTTCATCTATCAATGCGGCTTTTGTTAGAGGGTCATAAAAGACCCTCTTTACCTTTTCTGACTTTCTTTTTGCATAGTAGATGTACATTGTTTATCCTCTTCTTGTATTACATCATCAATATCTACAATCTCTGCATCTTCTAAAATAAAGTTTACTGTATCCATGATGTCCTTTTTCTCCTGCAATATCTTTTCATACAGGCTTTTTAAGTACTTGACTTCCCATTCAATTTCAAATATTTGCCTATTGTCATCAAGAGCATATTCAACTATCGTATATCTACTGTTCCTTATATTTTTTTCAAATTTTTCAATTCTGTAGTTATATGCTTCTATTAAGTCGCATAGGTATAAATGATTATATTCGCTATCTTCATCAAGTAGAACAGCTTTTAGCTCAAATTTGAAGTATCGTTTTACATCTTCCTCGTTGATTTTACTGAAATAGCGTTCAGAAAATAGATAGAAAGTATCTCCACAGCAAGTTATGTACTTGTTTACCTCTGGTACATAAATAAGGTCAATCTCCCCTTTCTTTAGCATTTCTAATGCCTTCATGTCGCACCTCCTTAAATTTTTGAGTTCATAAAACCTTTAAATACCTGTCTATCCTCTTCCGTTTCTTTCAATCCAACAGCATTGAGAAAATCCTGATAGCTGTACTTTCTTCCTCCATCTTCCTTGTAAATCCTATAAGCCGCCATAACCTCGTAAATGTCTGGTTTAGGGAACATATTTTCAACAAACTCCTTGACGGGCATTTCTCCCTTATCAACTTTCTTAACTTCCTTGAAGTACATTTTCATAGCTTTTTACCTCCTTTGTAAAATTTTATGGTTTTCTCAATTCAAGTGGTGCTATGACTGATAAAGCCATTACATTGTCTTTGAGACCTAAATACTCAATTAATATCGGTGAATTGTCCTTAGGGTAATAAACCCTAACCTTATAAACAGGTGCAATGTCAACAAAACTTGTGCTGTCTAAAAGATATTGAGGGTTTAAACCAAGCCCTTCTATTGTCTTGAAATATTCCTTATATATTTTGTT
>JALVEJ010000204.1 GCA_027031025.1 Flavobacteriales bacterium
CACCGTATTTAGCGGCTTCTTCATTATATAGTTTGGTTATTGCCATCCATAATTCACGGATAATTTGATCGGTTGTTTTTTCTTTAATCATATGCCTTGTTCATTTTCGTCTCAAAGATACAAAAATTTATTATGCGTGCATAATAAATTTTAAAAAAAAGTCTGAAAATTAAAAAAAAATTAAAATATTGCTTAGTTTTTTAAATTTTATTAATTTATTAATTGTATAATTGATTAAATTAAAAAATAAAGGTGCCTTATTTGGCACCTTAGTATGTGTTGTTATCCAATAATCTCCAATCATTAGGCGTTTTATTACAAAATAACATTACTTTCGATAAACCACGAAATTAAAAGCAGTATCCACACCGGTTCCCTGATAATCTCTAAAAAGGATTTCAAAATAACCGTTTTGTTGAAAAATTCCGGTTGTTAAAACAGGATCGCCGGTATTTAACAATTTTCTATTGGCAATTACAATATAATCATTACTATTTAATAATGGATTAGTAAAAGTAATTTTATAATGGCCATTAGTATTGGTTATTTTTTCAACTTGAAAACCCATACTGGAACCATTTGTAACTATGGTACCATCGCTATTGACCATTCCATAAACATAGGCTTTGGTATCGGCATTACCGGAATCATTTGACAGTAATTTTTGAGATACACGAACATCTCCGTTAAAATATCCGGCATAACTTCCTGATTTAGTAGCGCTACCGTAAATAGCATAATGTTGTCCACCGGCATTAGGATCAATTGTTGACCATACACCGATTTTCATTCCATTTCCTGTTCCGGTCATAAAATTATATAATCCGTAGTGATCACCATTTCCTGCATTTGCAATGGTATCTGCTACAACATATATATTGGCATTTCCTGCACCTTGCACATTGACCAAGTGACCATATAAGTTACCATTGGCATTATTATCTATCAGACTAACTGTTCCTGCTTGAAAATCTGCCTCATCGTTATTGATAAAATTAACTAATCCAACTTGTTTTCCACTACCACTATTAAATTCATTGCCAACGCCAACATTATCGCCAATACCACTATTTTCAAAAGTGTTTCTTACACCGGTATGATGTGCATCGGTAGTTCCTTCAAATGTATTATACATTCCAAAAACATCAGTTTGTCCGTTCAAATAATTTTTTATTCCTATAACGCTACCGGTACCATTATTATAAATACTATTTTCAATAGCATTACTATCTTCATTCGAATTGTTAGTAATATTGGTCAATATACCTGATACCAAACCGCTGTCCACTAATATTTCGTTTTGAATACCAATAGCATAATTCATTTGTCCGGTTCCATTCAAATTATTAAAGGTTCCAATCATATTACTATAACCTTGTCCATTGTAAGATATTTCATTGGATACACCATAAACATATCCCGTCCCTTCTATAATTTGACTATTTTCAAAACCAATACTTGTATTTGCATTTAAATTATCAATATTTATAAGGTTTTTTATACCTTTTACATCATTTTGTGCACTATTTAAATTTTTAAGAACTATTAACTTAGCGCCGGCATCCAACATTCTAGGACCCGAATTATCAAAATCTCCAATGATAACCCCGCCTGTATGATACATATCCTGCATAATATCAGTAGGCGGATTTGTTGTACCAACCGCATAAAAAGTTACAGGTTTGTTGCTCAAATCATCATAATTCCCACTAAAACCATTTTCGGCATATTCAGCATATTTAGCATAAGGCACAAATTTTAAATCTTCGATTCCAAAATTGACAAACCCGTTACCACTATTTACTTCTACCATTAAATCGATATCGTTATTCCAAGAAATATCATTAAAATCACCAAATACAGGATTACCTTCACCTATAATTGCCGTTACAATGCCATTAGCATCTGTTTGTAAAGTTTGGGTTTCTTGATATAAGTCGGTTCCGTCATTTCTCAAAGTAAACCTTAAAACAACCTGTTGATTGATTAAAGGAATATCATTATCCGTAATCAATGCTTTATAGTTAAATCCACCGGTTTGTGCATTTATAAATGCAAAACTCAAACTTATCAGTATTGAAATTATTTTTTTCATAACCGTTAATTTTAAAGTTTAATAATTTTTTGAACATAATAACTTTTTGAAGGAAGCCGGACAATCACAAGTAAATAATTACCCGGTCTTATAGCTGTTGTATGCAACCTGAGTTTAGACTGGTTTAATAAACGATGAAGTAAGATTTGTTTTCCGGTCACATCCAATAAATAAATCTCATATTTTCCGGTTTTACTAAGATTTATGTTGAGTTTATCATGTACAGGAACCGGAAAAATGGTAACACCGGTAAGTTTATTATCATTTTCCAATCCCAAACTGTTTAAAATAGCGGGGTTTATAAAACCTTCGGAAAGATGAAGATTATTTAGGTCATTTTCACTGACAAAGCTTTCGCCCACAGTGTATAAGAGCTGCTGAGTATCCGCAACGGATATACCGCCTCCGGGAGCTAGTGAACTTTGCTTAATAGTAGTTTGTCCGTAGATGACAATACTTGCTATAATAAAATTAAAAAAAAGTAACAAATGTTTCATAACACTCTGGTTTTGTGTTATATAAATTAATGCTCAAAAAACATTTGTCAAGTCTTTTTTTAAAAAAAACTGATAAATATTTGTTTTTAAATAAACGATTTGTAGAATTTAATCAATTATTGATTAATAACAATTATTTTTGATTAAATTCATCAAAAACAATCAAACTAGAAACAATTATTATATAAAACAAATGCAAATTAATTATTCGGAAGTCAATTCTAATAATTTGCGTCGGTATACACTCAAAAGTTTTGATTTGGAAATAAAACCGATATACAAGCCGTCCTTTATAACCGGTAAGTTCCATGCGCTTGTATGTGTAAATTTGCGCATTATATCTTGGAAATGATCTTTTTCAAAGACAATCACATCGGGAGATTTGTGCATCAAATCACGAACAAAAGTATTGTCATACAAGTCACGGTTAAACATAATTTGCCGTATATCATCCAAGGTAATCATACCTAAAAAATGTCCTTGTTCATCAACCACCGGAAAAATATGACGGTGCGAACGGGTTACGACATTATACACCAAATGTCCTAGACTCATGGTAGGAACAATAGGTATAAAATCTTTTTCAATCACTTGTTCCCATTCTATCAATTGTCCTGCAAATTTATCTTTGTCATGAGTTGGCAGTGCATTAATTTCAGCCAATTGCATGGTATAAATACTGTATTTTAAAACTTTTTTAGATATCATGTATGACAAAGCTGCAACCAACATAATAGGAACAATTAAGTCATAACCACCCGTTATTTCAGCAATTAGAAAGACAGCTGTCAAAGGTGCTTGTAACACACCGGCAATGGTTCCTGCCATACCTACCAAAGCAAAATTCTCCGGTGAAAATTCATGTGAAAAAAATCCGGTATAATTCAGAATCAAAGCTAAAACATATCCTGAGATAGCACCGGTAAATAAGGTTGGTGCAAACACGCCGCCAATACCTCCGGCACTAAATGTCAATGACATGGCAACTACTTTAAAACTCACCAATAAGACAAAAAAGATGATGATCATGTAAATATCATTGTGGTCAATGGTAAACCATGATGTGTTCAACACAAAATGATAATTGTTAACTAAAATATGATTCAACACTTCGTAACCCTCACCATATAAAGTAGGAATAAAATAGATAGTTAAACCGAGAAACAAACCCGCTAATGCCCAGCGTTTCCATACACTTTCAATTTTTTCAAAAAAGTTCATTATTTTGTAATAAACTTTTACAAAATAAATAGATGTCGTAGCAGATGTGACACCTAGAAGAATAAAAAACGGTATATCACTAAGCTTATATTGATGCACTAGGTTGAAATGCAATAAAATGTTTTTTCCCATGAAGAAATAAGAAGTCAAAATACCGGAAACCGAAGCTAAAATCAATGGCACCAAAGATGTCATTGTTAAGTCGAAACCGAAAATTTCAACCGCAAACAAAATACCGGCAATAGGCGCTTTAAAAATGGAAGCAAAGGTTCCGGCAGCCGCAGCACCTAACAAAAGATTGCGTTGCTTCAAATTAAGATGTAATAAACGTGATAAATTGGAACTAATGGCGGCTCCGGTTAAGGTAGAAGGTCCTTCCAAACCGACAGACCCGCCAAAACCAACGGTTATAGGGGCAGTAATCAATGAAGCATAGGTATGATAAGACGGAATCATACTTTTAAGTTTCATAATGGCATACAACACCAAAGGCACACCGTCTTCAACAGGTTTTTTAATGATAAATTTAATAACTAAAATAACCAGTCCAATGCCAATAATTGGAAAAACAAAATACAAAGCGCGATGTAAGTCGTGGATAAAATCGGCTTCTAATCCGTGTTGGATTAAATGCGTGAAGTTTTTGATAGTAACGGCAGCCAATCCGGTCAATAGTCCAATAACGACACTTATAAGATTTAAAAATTGCTCGTTACTAATATGTTTGTAACGCCAACGAAAGAATTTGTAAATCAATTTCTTGGTTCGAAAAATTCTTCTAAGGTATCTAAAATAAACCGTGAATTTCCGCATTGACTTTTTCTATTATGGTTCCCAAATCTTCGGGTTTTTGGACAAAATTTAAATCGTCTACTTCAATGACGAGTAATTTGCCCTTATCGTAATTATCTATCCAATTATCATAACGCTTATTCAGATTGCTTAAATAATCGATATTGATAGATTTTTCATAATCTCTACCGCGTGAGTGGATATTTCTGACCAAAGTCGGGATGGATGCTTTGAGATATATTAACAAATCGGGCGGAGTAACAATCAGTTCCATCAAATCAAAAAGCGACGAATAGTTATCATAATCCCGTTGACTCATCAAGCCCATGGCATGCAGGTTGGAAGCAAAAATAAATCGATCTTCATAAATAGTCCGGTCTTGAATAATGTCTTTATTATCTTTTTTAATTTCCAGAATTTGTCTAAAACGGCTATTTAAAAAATACACTTGAAGATGAAAAGACCAGCGTTCCATATCGTGATAAAAGTCTTCCAAATACGGATTTTCATCAACCGATTCGTAGTGGGGTTCCATCTTTAAATGCTGTGATAATAAAGTCGTTAAAGTGGTTTTTCCCGCCCCGATATTACCTGCAATAGCGATATGCATAGACTTCTAATTTTGGTTTATGCAAACTTACATAAATTATTTTATGGAATTAATATAAACACCGGAATTTTTAAAAAGATATGATAAACATCAGTTGAGAACAACTTCTGCAATTATAGTTTCGCCACCACGAGTTTTATCTCCTATAACGACTTCCGGTTCGGTATTTAATGGTAAAAAGATATCAACTCTGGAACCGAATTTGATAAAACCGGCATCTGCTCCTTGCTCTACCATATCGCCGACTTTGGAATAATTTTCAATTCGTCGGGCAACCGCTCCGGCAATCTGTCGGAACATCACCGGACCTATAACCGGATTGTCAACAACAATAGTCGTTCGTTCATTGAGTTCCGATGATTTAGGATGCCATGCTACCAAATGTTTACCTTTGTAGTATTTGCTATAGATGACTTTGCCACTGACCGGATAACGGGTGGCATGCACATTTAATGGCGACATAAAAATGGATATTTGCAGACGCTTATCTTTAAAAAATTCGGGTTCAAACACTTCTTCTATCACAACCACTTTGCCATCAACCGGCGCAACAACTTCGTTGGGTGCCGCTTGAACCGAACGGGATGGAAAACGAAAGAAATACACAATCAACATAAAGACAATCAACGAAATAATAGAAAAAACACTATTGAGCCAAAAAATGGAATAGTGTGTGTGAATAAAGTAATTAATAATGAGAATAACTAAAAATGACCAAGCAATAATTCTATATCCTTCTTTATGTAGTTGCATCATATCAAATAATTAATAAAAAAACATACACAAACGGCACCGCAAAAATAAAACTATCCAACCGGTCTAAAATGCCGCCGTGTCCTGGAATAACATTACCCGAATCTTTGACATTTGCCAAGCGTTTAAATCGTGATTCCAGCAAGTCTCCCAAAGTGCCAAAAATAACAATTATAAATGTTAAAATTAAGAATTGCGGCAATTTTAACATAATTTCCCAACCGCTAAAACGATATATAAGGTAAGCGGTAAGCAAGCCACCGGCTAGCCCTCCAATCACACCTTCAATGGTTTTTTTGGGCGAAATCTTCTCAGCCAGTTTATGTTTCCCAAAATTTTTCCCGGTCAAGTAAGCAAAACTATCTGACGCCCAAATGATAAAAAATACTGATAATAAAATTTTAGCATCAATACCTAATGCCAATGAAAACGGAACTGCTAAATAAAAAATCGCTAAATATAAGTAAGCAAGCCTGTTGAGAGCAATTTTGTCAAAAATGAAATATATAAATGGTATAAACAAAACCAATAAGCTAAAAGCACTTGCTATTTGTATGACTTTACTATCTATGGTTTCATGATGATACAAAAAGGATGTAAAGTAGAGAAACAAAACCGGCAATAATACCTTTTTAAAATTCAAATTTACCAAACTTGCAAACTCTCGCAACCCAATGAGCATAAAAACACCCAGTAATAACACTGTCCAATTGTAATCTTGAAGTGCCAATATTACTGACAAAGCATATAAAAAACCGAAAAAAGTCCGTTTTGCAAGTTCGTTCATGTGTTGTTTGTGAGTTTTAGTCCTTGGTTTGGATAAATGAGTGCATTTTGAAATTATGATTACTTCCGGTGTATCATGGTGTTTTTTACCTTCAACCTGCTAAAAAATTAATTTTCTATCAAAAATAAATAAGTCTCATACCATTTATTACCCGACAAATCGTCTTTTGGTTGTGCAAATATACTCATTGTTTGAATATTGGCAGGCGGTTTTTCATATTTATTGTTGATATTGATTAAGGCTTGAGTTTTTGACGGTGTAATTTGATTGGATAAAGCAACAATCACACGACGTTTTGGCAACTCGTTGTTTCTGTATTCTTTCGTGTGTGTGGCAGTGGTCATAATACTGCCTTCATCGGCTATCAAAGCTTCACAACCGCCTAATAAAACACCATTTTTATTAAACTGATCGGTTACCGGTATTTGAAGTTTCTTTAAAAAATGAAAATAGGAAGGCTCTAAAACCATAAAAGACGCTGCATCAAGATATTTTAACAACCTGAGTAAGTTTTGTCTAAAATCTTCCTTATCATCCGGATAGAAAAATGCCCCGCCTTTTTGTTTAAAATTGTAAACAAAGCGCTCGTCCAATGACATGGCCGACTTATTTATCTCATCAGGTTGTTCCGTATCGAGATGTTCATATGTTTTTGATTTGGATGAAAAAAATCGTTTAATAAAATCCATGTTTTTCTAAAAAACTTAAAATTTTAATACAAAGATAAAAAATAAGCCGGAAATAATGAATACCATAAAAAATATTTAATGTTTTCTCCAAAATTTTATCGGATTTAATTTGGTTTTAATCTTAGAAAGATTTTTTTCAAATATTAAAAAATGATATATATAACCGGAATTTATCAAAACTCCACATATTTTTCATTTTCAAGTTACCAGTCTTTTTTGTAAATTAGCCAACCATAAAAATTGATTCAATGCAAATAGATCATACTCCTTATCAACCTAAAAATAAAGTGCGAATTGTGACGGCTGCTTCGTTATTTGACGGACACGATGCCGCTATCAATATCATGCGCCGGATTATCCAACGTACCGGTGCCGAAGTCATTCATTTGGGACACAACCGCAGTGTCGATGAAATAGTCAATACTGCCATTCAAGAAGATGCCAACGGCATAGCCATAACATCGTATCAAGGCGGACATACCGAATACCTTAAATATATGTATGACTTGCTCAATGAACGCGGTGCCGGTCATATCAAAATTTTTGCCGGTGGTGGTGGCACTATCCTGCCCGAAGAAATTGAAGAATTGGAAGCTTATGGTATCACCAAAATCTATTCACCCGACGATGGTAGAGAAATGGGCTTGCAAGGCATGATTAACCATTTAGTACAACATGCCGATTTTCCTACCGGAAAAGATCTCAGTGTAAAAAGTCCGGAAGATATCAAAGAAAAAAATGATAAAAAAATAGCCGAAACCATCTCCGCAGCTGAAAATTTTCCGGAATTACATCAAGAGTTACTAGAACAAATCAGAAAAAATGCTCAAAAAAACCAAGTTCCCATTCTGGGAATTACCGGAACCGGCGGCGCCGGAAAATCATCATTGGTAGATGAATTGGTCAGACGTTTTCTCAACGAATTTCCCGACAAAAAACTTGCTATTATTTCGGTGGACCCGACTAAAAAACGCACCGGTGGGGCATTATTGGGCGACCGTATCCGCATGAATGCCATCAACAATCCGCGCGTGTATATGCGTTCTATGGCGACGCGTGCCAGCAATGTATCGCTGTCGCCGTCGGTGCAAGATGCTTTGGATATTGTTAAAAATTCCGATTTTGATTTAATCATATTAGAAACTTCGGGTATCGGACAGTCCGATACACAAATTGTCGATTTTGCCGATGTTAATATGTATGTGATGACCCCCGATTACGGGGCGGCAACTCAGCTCGAAAAAATCGACATGCTCGATTATGCCGACATTATCGCCTTAAACAAATTTGATAAACGCGGCGCTCTCGATGCCTTACGGGATGTTAAAAAACAATATCAACGCAATCACAATCTTTGGGATAAAGACACCGATGAGATGCCGGTATATGGCACTATTGCTTCGCAATTTAACGATCCGGGCGTCAATAAGTTATATAAAGCACTTATCAATTTGATCAACGAAAAAACCGATGCCGGATTTGACTCATCATTTGAAGCCAAAGACGAAAATCTCGATAAGCAGTTTATTATTCCCCCCCAACGCGTACGCTATTTGTCGGAAATAGTCGAAACCAATCGTAAATATCACGAATGGGCAGATAAACAATCCGGTATTGCGCAACAATTATACAGCATTTATAAAACCATCGAAGCGCTTTCGACTACCCCGACACTTAACAAATACGGCATTAATG
>JALVEJ010000205.1 GCA_027031025.1 Flavobacteriales bacterium
TGGCTTCTTTAACAGCTTCAACATATTGGTTGCCGTTTTGTAAAGAATCTTCGTCAACATTACAGAGATATAAGACCGGTTTATCAGTCAGTAATTGATAATTATTGACATATTTTTCGCGCTCATCATTGGTAAAATCCATAGCGCGCACCGAGATGCCTTTTTCGAGATTTTCTTTGATTTTCAAGAGCAATTCGTATTCCTTCTTCCCTTCTTTATCGCCGGTTTGGGCTTTGCGTTTGACTTTATCAATACGTTTTTCAACGGTTTCCAAGTCTTTGAGTTGCAATTCAATATCAATAATTTCCTTATCTCGAACCGGATCAACACTACCTTCAACATGCGTGATATTGTCGTCGTCAAAACAACGTAACACGTGAATAATAGCATCTGTTTCGCGAATATTAGCCAAAAATTTGTTACCCAAACCTTCACCTTTACTGGCGCCTTTGACCAATCCGGCAATATCAACTATTTCGACCGTTGCCGGTAAAACCCGTTGCGGTTTGACTATTTTTTCCAAAGCTTCCAATCGTGGGTCCGGTACATTAACAACCCCGACATTGGGTTCAATGGTACAAAAGGGATAGTTTGCCGACTGCGCTTTGGCATTGGACAAACAATTAAAAAGAGTGGACTTTCCTACATTGGGTAAACCGACAATTCCTGCTTTCATAAAGTATGCTGTTTGATAAAATTTCGGCAAATATAAGATATTTTAGACCAATGTCCATAAAGTTTAAAAAGATTGTAACACTATATTAAGTTGTCATAAAACCCAAACTAAAAACCAAATAAGTTAACATCCAAAGGATTGCACTCAAAAGCGCATATTGCGGATGTTTAAGGCGCATTTTATAAGCTACAATAAACGGGAATAATACTATAAAAACCGGCAGCGCAAATACTTTTAAAACTTTTTTGATATTTTCTCTTTGTTTTGGCAAGAAAAAAAGATAGACAAAATACAATGGCATAGCCAAACCTACCAGTAAATATTTTGATAAATATGACATCATTTTTATCAAAAAAACCATGCCGGCAATGAGTACGATAAAATTCAAAATCATACTCAAAGATACAAAAAAAATCACTTCTTAGCCCGCATCACCAGATACACAGCCAAAATGCCAAAAAGTATATTGGGAATCCAAGCAGCCCAAAATGGGCTAAATCCGGATTTAATCACCATAACTCCGAAAATACGGTCAAACAAAATATAAATCATAGACACGGCAATACCAAAAGCCAAATTGCCTCCCATACCGCTCCGGCGTTTTTGCGATGCCATAGCGACCGCAATAAAAGTTAAAATAAATGCCGAAACCGGTAAACTCATCCGTTTATATTTTTCGAGTTCAAATTTTTTGATGTTTTTTGAACCACGTAGCTTTTCCTTTTCAATAAACTTGTTCAATTCGGTATAATTTAAGCCTTCCGCTATATAATTGACTGGCGTTAAATCGTCCAAGGTAAAATTAAAAATAGTATCTTTCCGGTTCTTTTGAATGATTTTTTCGTGATGCGTTCCATAATATCTTTCACGTATATTATGCAACGTATAATTTTTCTTTTTGGGATTATAAACAATACGGTCAGCAAACAACTTGGATTTTAGACTATCACCAACAACTTCTTCCATTACAAAATTATAAGCGGTTTTAGACTTGTGATTCAAATTGGAAGCATATATATAATGCGTGGAGTCAATTTGCCGGTAAACATCATTGGTCTCACGGGTTTTATAATATTTGCTATGGACATATTTGACCCAAAATTCATTATAACCGATCCGGGCTTTAGGTATGATGGACAAATTGAGCAATAACACCGTCGTGGCAATAATAGTAGCGCCTATTAAATAGGGACGTAGTAATCTTATAAAAGGCATACCCGTATTGAGCATGGCAACAATTTCGGTATTTTGTGCCATACGTGACGTAAACCAAATGACTGACAGAAACAAAAAAATAGGGAATAAAATATTGAAGAAATACAATAAAAAATCGCCATAATAACCGACAATTTCCATAAAAGGTACTTTATGCTCCAAAAATTTATCCATACGTTCGGACAAATCCAAAATAATGGAGATAGGCACAAATAACAACATCAAACCCAGAAAAGTACCGAAGTAGCGTTTTAATATATATTTGTCTATAACTTTCATTCTATTTTTATTGAGGAATTGAGGATTATTTGCACTTCATTTATTGCTTTGTTCATTGATGATTACGTTATCGTTCAGACCTTGTTTTTGCAAGCAATTTGAGGAAATGGGGATTTTTTTATTTTACATTTCATATGTCAGATTTTTGATTTTTTTAAACCATTAAGACATTACGGTCATTACGTTTTTT
>JALVEJ010000206.1 GCA_027031025.1 Flavobacteriales bacterium
CAAGGCGTTATGTATCACAAGGAACAAGGAGGTTCAAGATGAAAAATAATGCCTATTATATTGGTCGTAGTGGTAATGAGATAATGAATTCTAATAATTTTGGTAATGGAATTATTAGATACCTGAACTACGAACAAGCCTTTGTATCGAGAGTACTTTCAAAGAATCACTATAGCACCTTGATTGAATTTGGGTGCGATGAGATTAGATTATACGGAAATTGTGCAATTAACAATGTTAAGTATATTGGGGTAGATATTAGAAGCGACCTAAAAGACTTTGCAGATCATTATTTCTCAGAAAATAATCATGTAGAAGGGCATTTTATTAACACTTGCTTATCTAAGTTTGATGAATTCTTTGAGAATGATGTTAATAACTCAGTGCTATGTGTATTTCCATTTAATTTAATTGGTAATTTGGATGATGTTGAAAGACAGATTGCAAAATGCTATGAGCTAGGTTTTGAGCTTATAGTTTCTCAGTTTAATACAACTCATTATGCTAAAGCAGTAAGGTATGGCTACTATCAAAAATGCGGTTTTTATAATCTAAGCTTTAAAGAGGATAAGTCGGGTCATTTATTTGTTGGAGCCGATTTTGAATCAAAATCCTATCATTATGAATATTTGTTAAATTGCATTGTAAATATTGGGTTTGAAAAGAGTGATGAATTTTTAGACAACTCGATACAAATTTTCCACTTTACAAGGAGGAGAGTATGAGAATTTCTTCTCCTGTAGTCTTGGCGTTACTGTGTGTTGTGGTCTGGAGTTTTATTCCTGTAGTTTCAAGGGTTGGTCAGTTGAATATTGATAGCTTCCAGTTTTTATTCTGGACGAATTTATTTTCTACCGTAGCTGTAGGGTTGACTATTAATCTCAAAAAATGCACCCTTATTTCGGTAGTAAAAAATACAAATTATAAGTTTACAATGGTATTAGGGTTTCTTGGCTGCTTTTTTTATTATCTTTGCTTGTATTATGGATATGCACATGCAAATTCGATAGAAGTATTAGTGGTTCAATATACTTGGCCAGCATTAACTGCAATAATTGCAACTATTCTACTTAATGAAAAATTCAATTTAAGTAAATTACTATCAATATTTATTGGGCTTATGGCTACCCTGCTTGTAATTACAAAAGGTGATTTTTCAAATGTTGATTTTTCAGATAGCGCGGTATTATCCATAGTTTTTATAGGAGCAATTTCATTTGCATTATTCTCAGCCATATCAAAAAAAGAAAGAAGGTATGATGTCTCATTTAGTATATTTATGTATTTTTTCTGGGCGTCAATATTTTCTCTTATAGCTTTGCTAGTATGGAGCGAGTTGTTAATTCCAGATACTAGATCTTTATTTGTTATCGGTATTAATGGTGTAATAATAAATGGATTATCATATATCTTATGGATAAATGCATTATCAAAAGCAGAGGCTTCTAAGATAGCTCCTCTAGTTTATATTTCTCCCGTTTTGTCAGTAATTTGGGTTACTCTTTTCTTTCAGGAAGATTTTACTTTAATTTATTCTATCGCTGTTGTGTTAGCTATATTCTCTGGCTTATTAGTTGTACGTCAAGATGTAAATAAAGTTAAATCCAACAATACATAACAAGGCAAATGCACTCGGACAGCAAAAAGCGCCGCTACGCTTTGCTTTTTGCTGCCGGTGATTTGCGACGTTAGATTTTACCGGGTTGTAAAAGACAGTGCATTCTCAAATAAAGTTGCTATCAAATATATTGAAAAGTAAAAGGGTTTAGAGCTATAGCTTAAGTTTATTCCAAGTTAAAAGATAATTGCCTTTTTGGTAATAAAGAAAAAACTGAGCACATTTTTGAAAATGTGTAACATCAAAAGAATATGCGGTTTATTGAGTGAAACCTGAGTTCAAGCCTCTGTTTTCTTGCAAAGTTTGCAAAAATTGTCTGTGGTTTGCGCAAACAATCCCACAGGTTCAAAAGAACGATCCGTGCTATTAGTTCACAGGCTGAAGGCAGAAATTGTGCTAACTATTAACAGTAATAGGCATTATTGCAAACAATTCACCTGCAATTTTTCAGGCGATTGCTCTTTTATTAAACTTATCCTAAACTCAAAGTTTCCAGCGAATGGCAGGCAGGTTGAGGTCTTAGCAGGGTGTCAAAAAAACATGTTTTAAAAGAAGCAGAATACCTGTTTTCTGGATACATGACTTGATGGATTTATTTTGCTAATTCGATCGGTTGTTAACTTTTATAAAATCTAATATCTGAGTGATTGAAATTTAATCAAAATATTGTTTTTCGACACCCTAGATCTCAACCATCGATTATTTACTGGCTTTTTGATCAAGTTGGTCGG
>JALVEJ010000207.1 GCA_027031025.1 Flavobacteriales bacterium
ATATACAATCTAAAACAACCCGTTTTGCGCAAACGCCCTTAGCTTATGTATTGCAAGAGTTAGAAAATCATTATAATGTAAAATTCAAAAATGAAGGTGTCGATACACAAATTTTGTTTACCGGTTCCCTACCGCATAATAATTTAAAACTGGGTTTGAATTTATTATCAAAAGCACTGTCATTTAAATATAAAATCATTGATAATCAATTGATTATAATAAAACCTTAATGAAGCAATTTTTCATACTGTTTATAGTGGTTTTTAAATTTCATTATGTGTTTGGCCAAGGCCAAACACATTCTGTTTATTATAATCATACAGAACTTAGAAAGGTTATAGATAATATAGAACAGCAATATCAAGTGCATTTTTCATATCAATCGGATATTTTAAAAGATTTGTTTTTTAGTTGCGCTAAACAAGATTTAAATTTAGACACCCTGCTTCAAAAGATTTCACAAGAATTCAATTTAAAATTCATTCAATTGCAAGAAGGTTTTTATGTCATTTTATTAGCCTCTGATGAAGTAACGAGACAAGATTTAAAAGAAGTGGTCATTAATGCATATCTGACCGAAGGGATCAAAAAAAATAAAGATGGAAGTTTTAATGTGTATCCGCAAGAGTTGGGTATTTTGGCTGGCTTGATTGCCCCTGATGTGGTTGAGAGCATACAACAACTTCCGGGTGTCATTAGTCCCAACGAAACCGCTACTAGTTTAAGCATCAGAGGAGGTCGATATGATCAAACTTTTATTTATTACGATGGCATTCCTGTTTATCAAAAAGGACATCTGTTCGGAATGATTTCGCCTTTTAATCCATATATTGTCAAGCGGGTTAAATACTATTTTAAGGGAACGCCACCAAAATATGAAGGCGGGGCTTCCGGCGTCATCGATTTGTCGTCCGGTGATGATATAGCCGAAAAATTTAAAATTGGAGGCAGTGTTAATGCTTTGTCAACAGATTTTGAATTAGAAATGCCTTTAATAAAAAAGCGTTTGAGCTTAACAAGCTCATTTCGGACTTCATATCGTGATATTTGGGAAACCCCAGGCTTACAACAATTTGAAAATAAGGTTTTTGAAAATACCAATGTGCAATCGCAGACCATTAGGCTCAATACATTCGGGTTTAATGATTGGACTGTAAAATTAAATTCCAGTTGGGCAAAACATCAAAAATTATCGCTTAGTTTTTTGCATATTGAATCTATTCTAGACTTTAATCATAAAATTTCAGGTTATGACCAATATGATTATGGTGATAATTTGGATATTACAACTAATGGTGTTTCCATAATCTCTCAAAATGTTTTAAATGACAAATGGCAAGTCAAGACGGTTTTTAATTGGGCGTGGTATGATATGGCGTTTGAAAATCAAATGATTAAACTACAAAAGACTATCGGAAATATTAATAAGGAAAATTTTGTTTCTCATACTGGTATCGGTACAGAATTTTCTTATCAACCAAAATATCATGTGCATTATCATTTTGGCTATAATTATAATGAAAAACGAACGGCTTATCTTTTCAAGTTAATAATTGATAATCAGTTATATATATTTGATTATTTGAAAAACATCAACAATACTCAAGCACTTTACGGTATGATTCAGTATCGAAATTTTCATACTTGGGATATTGATGTGGGAATCAGAATACCTTATTATCAGGAATTAGAAAAAGTTTTTATAGAACCCAGATTGGTTATTGGAAAGAAAATTTTGCCTCATACAAAATTGCAAATTACCGGCGAAATTAAACATCAAAATATCATGCAAAACAATAAGACGGTTGTCGGGTTGCTCAATTTGGAAAATAAAATCTGGCAAGTTGCCGATCCTGTAAGTTTTCCAATAGTTTCTTCTCGACAATTTACAGCAGGATTATTGTTTGCCAAAGATAAATGGCATTTAGAATTGGATTTTTACCACAAAAACACTAAAAATGTCGGACTTTCCATTCCGTTCCGGATATATAACAAACACCAATATTTAATTGGGGATTCAGAAACCCAAGGTTTGGATTTTTACATCAAAAAGAAATTCCGGAATTTTAATTTTTGGGCGTCATATTCTTTGATGCGTTCTCAAAACCGGTTTGAAAAGTTAAAAAACAATCAATATTTTGTCTCTGATTTTCAAATCCGGCATAAAACCTTATCAACTATTATGTATCATCATAAACATTATCAAATGGCATTGAGTTGGTTATGGCACTCGCCACGTCCTTATTATGAAAATATTATTGTTGATAATGAAAACGCGAATGCAGATGATCGTATGAAACAAGATTTTGATATAGCGTATTTGTCGGCTTTTAACCGGATTGATTTTTCAGCTTTTTACAATTCTCGATTTGGAAAACAGAACAGGTTTAAAGCTAAATTCGGCTTTTCTGTCAGGAATCTTTTAAATCATAAAAATATGTTGTCACATGAGCAAAATAGTTATGGTTTAAATACGCAATTGGTTGATTTTGAACGGTATGGGTTAAATAGGGTTTTTAATGTTGTATTTCGATTAAATTGGAATTGAAAATAAAAGTATTTAAGCTAATAATGAAAGCTAAAAATCAAAATATTTGCATAGAAGCGGTCTTTGAGCGTATATATCAAATGTATGCCAAAGAACTGCGCAATTTTTTGATTTATAAATTTCAAGATGTCGAAACTTGTAATGATATCGTCCAAGAATGTTTTATAAAACTTTGGCAAAAATGCCATGAAGTGCCTTATAGCAAGGCAAAATCATTTTTGTTTACCGTAGGTAACAATGCTTTTATCAATCAAAAGAAACACTTACAAGTTGTCAGAAAGCATCATGCCGGTATGGTCAAACAAGAGACCAATCCGGTTTCGCCGGAATATATTTATATCGAAGAAGAATATGCACAAAAACTCCATCGTTTAATAGAAAATTTGCCCGAAAAACAAAAAATAGTTTTTAAAATGAGCCGGCTTGAAAAGATGACTTACCATGAAATAGCCGAAACTTTGCAATTATCAGTTAAAACCATAGAAAAACGCATGTCTGCCGCACTACAATATTTAAGAGCTAATTTGGAATATTTTAAATGAAAAATGGCTCAACAAAATTTGAGCCATATAAAAACCATTTATTATTTTTTATCAAGCATATTATCTGATAAACCTAATAATTTAGCCTCTTCGCCGGTCATAATACGGGAATGAATAATAAATCTTAAACCCAGTGGAATTTCTAAAGAAAAGGTTGAACCTCTACCTTCTGTTATGTCCACGGTTATATGGGTGTATTTCCATATTTCATACATATCTTCACTCATATAATAGTTAACGCCTTCTAATTGTCCTAAAAGAATATCACTGTCATCTAAATACATATCTTCTTTTTCAATAAGCATGGGCGCCGTCCCATCACAGCAACCACCACTTTGATGGAAAATAACTTCTCCGTATTCCTCTTTTAATTTTCTGACAACTTCCGCTGCTTTTTCTGTTATTGCTACTTGTTGAAATGCCATATTATTTTGTGTTATGATAAACCGGTTAACCAATATTTCATCGGTTAACCGGAAAGTTATTATAATGATTAAAAGAATCCTAGTTTCTTCTTATCATAAGAAATCAACATATTTTTATTTTGACGATAATGATCAAGCATCATCAAATGGGTTTCTCTACCGAACCCGGATTTTTTATAACCGCCAAATGGTGCATGTGCAGGATAAGCATGATAATTATTAACCCAAACCCGTCCGGCTTTAATAGCTCTTGGTATTTGATATAATTGGTGTGCGTCACGTGTCCAAACACCGGCACCTAAACCATACATGGTATCGTTTGCTATTTCAATAGCATCGGCTTCATCTTTGAATTTGGTAACTGATAAGACCGGTCCGAAAATTTCTTCTTGAAATACACGCATTTTATTATGTCCTTCAATAAGTGTAGGTTCAATATAATAACCGTTTTTGAATTCGCCTTCAACTTCGGCAGGCTTACCGCCGGTAAGAATTTTACCGCCTTCTTCTTCCCCGATTTTGATATAAGACATAATTTTTTCAAATTGGTCTTTAGAAGCTTGTGCGCCCATTTGCGTTTCCGTATCGTAAGGATTGCCTTGTTTGATAGCTTTGACGCGATCAATCACCCGTTTCATAAATTCATCATAAATATCTTCTTGCACTAATAATCGGGAAGGGCATGTGCAAACCTCTCCTTGGTTAAAGGCAAATAAAACAGCACCTTCAATGGCTTTATCAAGAAAATCGTCATCGGCATCCATCACCGAATTGAAGAATATATTTGGTGATTTGCCACCTAATTCCATGGTTACAGGATTGATGTTTTTAGACGCATATTGCATAATTAATTGTCCCGTAGTGGTTTCACCGGTAAAGGCAACCTTATCAACACCGGGATGTGAAGCTAATGGTTTTCCGGCTTCGGGTCCAAATCCGTGAACAATATTGATAACGCCGGGAGGAAATACGTCGGCAATTTTTTCCATCAATAATGTGGCACTGGCAGGAGTTTGTTCTGCCGGTTTTAAAACGACGGTATTGCCGGCAGCCAATGCGGGTGGCAATTTCCATGACAGCATTAATAACGGAAAGTTCCAAGGAATAATTTGAGCTACAACGCCCATGGGTTCTTTTATGATAAGAGAAACTGTATTCTCGTCGAGTTCTGTTGCCGAACCTTCTTCTGCTCTGATAGCAGCAGCAAAATAACGCCAATGATCGGCAGCTAAAGGAACATCGGCATTTAAGGTTTCTCTGATGGGTTTACCATTGTCAGCTGTTTCAACAACGGCAAATTCTTCTAAATTTTCTTCGATAATATCTGCCACCTTATTCAGCATTCTTGCCTTTTCTGCCGGTGGAACCTTTTCCCAAGCATCTTTGGCGGCATTGGCAGCAGCAACAGCATTATTGACATCTTCTTTTTTTGAACGCGGATATTTGGCCAAAAAGCTGTTGTCAATAGGAGAATAATTGTCAAAATATTCTCCACCTACCGGTTCTACAAATTTCCCGTTGATAAAGTTGCCGTACTTTTCTTTAAATTTAGGTTTTGAATAGATCATAGTTAGTTATTTGGTTTTGAATTTTGCCTACTCTTTTCAAGATTTTCGGCTGCCTCTTTTGTTAAGTGTGCTAAAAGTAAGCAAAATTTTATAACTAATTATTTAAAAAAAAATAAAAAGTTTTTTTTAACTTAATTTTTTAATTTTATATATTTTTTTATAATTTTTTTGAATAAATTGACAAAAATCAGTTTTATTACTCATAGTTCGACTTGGAAATTTTATAAAAATCAAGTAAGTGTCTTATAAAACTTTCAATAATACTGATAATAACACTTTGAGTATTTGTTATTTATCATATTATTTTCATTTAATTGAACCAAACTTACAATTTATGACATCAAAACAGCCTTTCGTTTAATGAAACTTGCCGGTTGGTCTTTTGTCATTTACTTTCGTTTCTTATTAATATTAAAATTTTGCTTATGGTTTCAAAACGACAATTTTTTTGCTTGTTTGCAGCTTTAATGTTTGGTTTATCTGTTCAAGCGCAATTTGAAAAATACTACGATGCAAACGGTCATGTTTATCATGATTTAAATTTGGAAATCATGGATATTGCACCTTTTGATTTTATTATTGGTGGTAATTTTTTTACGCCGAATATGAGTTTATACGAGCCTTTTTTGCAAAGAGTTGATGCTAGTGGTAATGTAGTTTTTACCAAACCGCTTTCTGCCAATAATTTGTCGAACTTTCGTTTGTTTGATATGGTAACTCTTCAAAATGACTTGATTGTGGTAGGAAGTGTAGAAGATTCATCCGGATTGCGAAAAATGTTTGCAGCCAAATTTGATTTAGCAAGCAATACATTTGTCAATGCTTATTATTACGATATTATTTCAGGGAGTTTTCCCAATGAAGCTTTTCATGTCATCTATACCGAAGGCGATTATGATAATGACGGCTTACCCGATCCGGGTTATGTCATCAGTGGTTATAATATACTTCCTAATCAAGAAAACGATGGCATACTTGTGCGCACCGATTTAAATTTGCAGCCGTTGTTTGCTACCGAAATAAGTACTATGACAAGTGCTTCGCCTAAAATTACAAAAGCAACAAAAGTTATTGATACTTACGATGGCTATTTAGTATTAGGTTCTGCTACTTATAATGCGACCCAAACCGGCATTATGGCTTATAAAGTGAATTATGATTTTACGTCTGCTTGGAATGCCAGTTATGTTTTAGGTAACCAATATGATGTTGCCGCTGATGCTTATTATGATTCTGCTGCCAATACCATTTATCTCTTGGTTAATTATTCGCATACACACATGTTTGGCGTTACGGCTTTAGACAATGCAACGGGTAATATTATTTCCGGCCAATCTTGGTTCGCAACGGTGAGTAACAATGCGGCAATGGATAAATACGGTTTTACCTTAACGACTTCTTTATCCAATGCCAACAATTTGGTGATAACCGGATACGACCGGAATACAATTTTACCGGGCAATCCGCCTCAAACAACAGAATCAAATGTCGTAGTTTACGAATTTGACAAAGCTAACGGACAACTGATTAATTCCGGTATTCAATATAGCGTTCCCAATCAAGAACTCGGAACCGACCCGTATAATTTTTGGGACAATCAAATGCCTCTGGCTTATTATCCCGATATTTCCCGAAATTCTACTCAAGCCGCAGGGACTCCTTTTAATGTAAAGTTGGGTTATATTGAAGACGCCAACACACAAGTGCCTGATTTGGCTATTTTTAAGGTTCTTTCAAATAATCGTAATACTTGCAACAATCTGGCGTTAAGCTATACCCCGACACAATTATCAGGGCAAACGGCTTTCAATGTAAGTTCTGCAGGCGGTATCAGTATTACACCGCATAGTTTTCAAATAGCAACAGCAAGTCAGCCTGTAAATGTCATGGATTGTAGCAGTGCGGCTATTGAAGATGACAAAATTGATTTAGGTGAATATTATCCCAATCCGGTTCAGAATGTTTTACATTTAAAAATGCCAGAAGCGGAAAGTTATATCATAAAAGATATTTCACTAAGAAAAGTAGGAAATGGCAAAATTACCGGTTCATCTATTGATATGTCAAATCTAAAAAAAGGTGTTTATATGGTAGAAATCCGGTTTAAATCCGGTCAAATCAAACATTTTAGAATTATCAAAAGCTAATATGTGTTGTTGTAGTTTATATAAAAAAACAGCCTTTGGTCTAAACGCTAAGGCTGTTTTTTTATAGTTTTAGAAATTTAAAATAGAGGTTCGGTCATTTCATCCGGTTTAGACAATCCCATAATTTTCAAAATAGTCGGGGCAACATTGGCCAAAATACCGTCTTTAAGTTCCGGTTTTAAATCTTTATCAATTAAAATAACCGGAACCGGATTGGTCGTATGTGCCGTATTAGGCGAACCGTCTGGGTTAATCATTTTTTCGGCATTGCCGTGGTCGGCGAGGATGATAACGGCGTAGTCATGTTTTAAAGCTTCTTCTACAATTTTTTGGACGTTTTTGTCGACTGTTTCAGCCGCTTTTTTTGCCGCTTCAAATACGCCTGTATGGCCAACCATATCGCCGTTGGCAAAATTCAAGACAATTAAATCTGCCGATTCGTTTTTGATTTCCGGCAAAAGTGCTTCGGTCACTTCATTGGCGCTCATTTCGGGTTTTAAATCGTAGGTGGCGACTTTGGGCGAGGGAATCAAAATGCGCTTTTCGCCTTCAAATTCTTTTTCTTTACCACCTGAGAAAAAGAAAGTGACGTGCGGATATTTTTCGGTTTCAGCTATACGAATTTGCTTTTTTCCGGCTTTCGCAAGTAATTCGCCCAAAGTATCTTTTAAGTCTTCCTTAGGATAGGCAACTTTGATGCCTTTAAATTTGTCATCGTAAATGGTCATGGTAACAAAATGCAATGGCAAAGTTTTCATACCGTATTCGGGCATGTCTTCTTGGGTTAAAACTTTGGTCAGTTCGCGTCCGCGGTCGGTTCTGAAATTGTAAAAAATAACCGCATCACCGGGTTCAATCTTTCCGATGGCTTTGCCATTTTCGTCTACATGAACGATGGGTAAAATAAATTCGTCCGTCACGCCGTCTTTGTAACTTTCTTCAACAGCTTTGATTAAATCAGTAGCAGGTTTGCCTTCACCTTTGACCAATAAATCATAAGCTTTTTTAACACGTTCCCAACGATTGTCGCGGTCCATGGCATAGTAACGTCCGATAACCGAGGCTATCTTAACCGGCGTGTCTTTGATATAATCTTGAATCTCTTTTAAAAAGTTAATTCCCGAATGCGGATCGACATCACGCCCATCCATAAAAGCATGAATATATGCTGTCACATTATATTTTTTTGCCATTTGTACCAAAGCTTTCAGATGGTCAATATGCGAATGCACACCGCCGTTTGATAGTAATCCCAACAAATGAACAGCTTTGCTGTTTTGCTTGGCATATTCAAATGCTTCTTTTAAAACTTTGTTTTCAAAAAAACTTCCGTCTTTAATGGCTTTATTAATCTTGACCAAATCTTGATACACGATACGCCCGGCGCCCAAATTCATATGTCCTACTTCCGAATTGCCCATTTGTCCTTCCGGCAGTCCGACATTTTCACCGGAAGTATAAAGTTTGGCATGCGGATATTTTCTAATAATCTCATCCATAAAAGGCGTATCCGCTTGCGCTATGGCTGACACTCCGGGGTTTTGGGTTATACCCCAACCGTCCAATATGATTAAAATAACTTTTTTGCTCATAATCTGATTTTATGAATGCAAAGTTAGACTATAAATCCGAAAATGTTTGTAAAGATTTTATTAAATGTAACGAAATTTGTGTATATTCGTTTGAATAATAAAAACAAAAACAGATGAAGAAACTGATATTACTTATTTTACCCTTAATTTTTTTAACTTCCTGTCAAATTACCGAAGAAGTCTATTTCCGTAAAAACGGTAGTGGA
>JALVEJ010000208.1 GCA_027031025.1 Flavobacteriales bacterium
AAATCACGATTCAGATAATTCAAAAAAACGAAAAAAGGCAGAACGTGATTACGAAAAAATGTTTGGCTTAAAACCCCCAATTGAGGTGGCAATTGTTAGAGCCAATGTCAAAGGAATGGCGGATGATATAAAAAACATCATTACGCCTGTCGTTATACGAAGAAACAGATTAGATCTTAAAACTGATTTTGAGTATAAAAAAGAAATTGCCAACCTATCCGAAGTAAAAGATCCGGTAGAACAATTTTATGAATTAACACCCGAACAATCCGATTTTTACAACAGAATAATACGGGATTATTTTTCTGAAACTGGTCTTTTCAAAGGAGCAATTTATAAACCTAACGAGTATGAAAGTCAAAAGGTAGATGAAGACAAACTTTCGGAAGAGGAAAATAGAACATTTCAACAACAACGCAACTTGTATGACTTTATGAGACGTTTGCTGGTAAAACGTTTTGAAAGTTCATTCGGGGCGTTTGAGAAGAGCATTCAACGATTCCTCCGCACTAACAAAATGGTGTTGTCTTTCATTGAAAAATCCGGCAAATATGTAATGGACAGAAAAGTAATTGAAAATATTTACGATGATACCGATGGTGCTGATGATTTTACCTTCGAAGCCATTAAAGAAGCTTTGGAGGAGTTTGAACGAAATGCCGCAAAAAAAACCAAACCTAAACACACCAAAATATATGATGTAGAAAGCTTTCAGTTTAAGGATGAATTCATTCATGACATTAATAGTGACATTAACCTCTTTAAGAGAATCGAATGGGAAATCAAAGAATTAAATATCATTGAGAACGATCCAAAACGGAAAGCCGTTTTAGCGACAATAAAGGAAGTTTTGAGCAAAGAGAATAACCCAAAAAGAAAAATCATTCTTTTTACAGAATATACTGATACAGTTAGGCATCTTCAACCATTCTTTGAAAAAGAATTATTAGGTAGAGTATTGTTTTGTGATGGGACTATTTCCAAAAAATTTGCAATGGAATTGGATACCAATTTTAATGCAAAATATGATGAGCAGGTTGATGATTATGATATATTAGTTACGAGTGACAAACTTTCCGAGGGATTCAATCTAAACAGGGCGGGTTTAATCATTAACTATGACATTCCCTGGAATCCTACCAGAGTAATACAACGCGTAGGTCGTATCAACAGAATGAGTGCAAAAGTATTTGATGAATTATTTATTTATAACTTCTTCCCTACTGACCAGGGTGCAGATATTGTAAAAAGCAGGGAAATTGCCCAACAGAAAATGTTCTTGATACATAATGCTTTGGGTGAGGACTCAAAAATATTTGATGCCGATGAAGAACCAACTCCAAGTGGATTATTTAGCAAGATAAGCAAAAATCCGGAAGATAGTGAGGAATTGAACCTTAGCACCATTATTCGAAATGTGTATAACGAGATTCTTGAATCACATCCGGAAGTCATCAAAAAGATTAAGGAACTACCAAACAGAGTGAAGACGGCAAAATTGTTTAAGGAGAATAATGTAGTTGTTTTGAGAAAAAAGGGAATGGCTTTGTTCTCAATTGTGCATCAATACGATAATGAAAAACCGAATGACAAGCCGGTAGAAAAAACCTTTGAGGAATTCATTGAATTTGTAAAATGTGATCCGGATGAAAAACGACAGCCATTAAATAGTACTTTTTGGAATTCCTATGAACAAATTAAAACATTTAAACCAAAATACAAATCTGTCAGAAGTGAATTAGCATTAGAAAATCAAGCAACAATCGCTTTAAAAACACTTCTAAAAGAAAAGAGATCCGATTTAGATCATGGACTTGTTTCTTTTATTGATACATTGTTGAAAGACATAAAAAAGTATAAAACCTTACCTAAATATACTTTACGGCAATTAAAACTGCCATTGAATGATAATCCATTTGATGAATTAATTTATAATATCAATGATTTGAGGAGACGTATAGGAGATGATTATTTGAAAGTGATATTGAATAGAATTGATAATTTGGAAAATGATGTTATAATAGCAGTTGGAAACATTTATGATGAGACTTAAAAGAAAATGATATTAGTAATCCATTTGCCGACCTACCCCCTCCCCCCGCACAAAAACCTCCTCAATCAATGGAGTGGAAAAATGGTAGGGGATGTCGCGGTAGGAGGTGATGGGCTTGGTGAGTAGGAGGTGGGCCCATTTGCCGCGGGTGATCGAACCCACTTCCGCGTGGAGGCCCATGGCGTAGGCGCCATTGAGGGTGGCGGCGTTGATGGCGGCTTCGGGAGTCATCTTCATCTTGACACAGGCCGCGGCTACAACAAAATTCATATTGCCCGATGGGGTTGAAC
>JALVEJ010000209.1 GCA_027031025.1 Flavobacteriales bacterium
GCAGCTCCTTGAAGGTATTCATGGACTTGACGAATTTAACAATGTCTGTCTTGTGATCTACGACTTTGATTGTTTTCTCGTTCATTCTAAATACAAGGGGATTTGACTCTCTAACGTAATCAACTAAAATCACGTCAGGTAGGATAATAAACCAGTATTCTCCAAAATAGCTGACTGTTGCGTATTTCCTGTATCTTTCATCAATGACTTTCAGAATTTCACGATCTGTGATAGAATTACTCCACATTTCGTTAAGTGTTGTGGTGCTGCCCCTTGTGGGCGGTTTCTTTTTCATCTCTTGCCCTCCTTCATTTTTTTAATAAAATCTTCAATTGTCATCACCACTAAAACAGGCTTTCTGTTTGCTTTGATAAATAAATAATCATTACCTTCAAGCCAGTCGTAGATCTGCTTAAAGCCGTCTTTCCTGGCTTTCACTTCTGCTTTTAAACTGCCGTCAATGATAATGTCTCCTTTGAATCCTTCTGCAGCTCCAGACAAAGGCACTCTTTTTGCCGGTATGCCGTTTTCTTTGAGATAGTTCACGATTTCCCTTTCCACCCTGTTGCCTTTGTTTCTTTGCATTCTGCCCATTACTTTGCCAACCTCTCTGCTGTGTGTATTGTTTCAAGTATCTTTTCTATAGCCTCAAGTCCTTCTTTTTTGATCCTCTCTGCTTCTGCTTTTGTGATTTTGCTGTCTATTGCTGCGTTTCCTATGCTGTCTATGAATTCTGAAAATTCCTGTAAGCTGGCAGCTGTTTTCTTGGATAAAATTGGGAAACTATGAGCGTCTATCTCAGGTAGTTTGAATACTGCATAACCTGACCAGGAGGCTAACTTTCTTAATGCTTTTTCTGGTTTTGTCTTTCTCCAGAGTCCTATAAATGCAGATAAAGAAGGAACTTTGTCGTCATATAGATAGTGAGATATTGAATGTTTTGATACTCCAACCAGTTCTGCAAGATCCTCAATCGTATATCCTTTTTCTCTTGCTTCTAAAATGATGTCTTCAGTTATTTCTTTAGCAAAATCTCTGAATACCTGTTTACACATTTTTATCCCCTGTAGTGTATTTATTTGCTTTATTTCCTCCCTGATTTTTCTGTTTGGCCGGGCTACCATAATCAACAAGGAGGGTCGCTGATGGTAAAAAAAGAGGCAGGCAACAACCTGCCCCATTCAATGGAGGTACCGCAACCACCGGGAGGGAGGGAGGGGTCATTTGGTCGCTCCTACTGGATCTTTGTTCAAATATTCTTCTATCTCTTCTCTATATTTCTCCGGAAATATCAACCACTCGGCTTTTATCTCTCCATTTGTGGCTTGCTCTATGGCAAGGGCATGCCTCTCTGTAGGAAGCCTTTCTCCGGTTTCAATGTAAGAGATAACAGGTTGAGGAATACCAGTAATGTCGCCAAACTCTTTTTGGTTAACGTTATTTCTTTTTCTCCAAGTTTTTATAAGTTTGCTTTGAATATTCATGTCCAACCTCCTGCGGATAAATATATAACACATTGTTATTTTTGTCAATTTTCTAAACTTGAGATATAACAGATAGTTTTTGTTTAGCTGATAACATTTTGTTATATTTACAAACAAGATTGAGGGATTGACGGTGGTATTAATGGAGATTTCCAAAGAAGGAATCGCAAGAAGGATCAAAGAAATACGGAAAAAGAAAGGTATTAGTCAGCTTGAATTGGCTAATAAATTAGGGTTTTCTCAAGCATATATTGCAATGATAGAAAAAGGAAAAAGAGATATAGACACCGAACTGCTAAACAAAATCGCCCAAGCACTTGGAGTCAGTGTAGCGGAGTTGTTATCCAGCCCTGAAGAGAAGAAAACTATAGAAGTAGAGAAAAGAACCGATCTTGTAATATTGCCAGTATATTCAGGAGTGCCAGCCTCAGGATTTGAAGGTGGAGATGTGGAGCTAATAGACTATCTACCAACCCCCAGAGAAATGCTTCAGGGGATCCCAGAGAATAGAGTAGCCTGGGTCAAAGTTCTGGGAGACTCAATGGAACCGAAAGTAAAAAAAGGAGACATGATCCTTGTAGCAGACGGAAGTTATGTTAGCATAAAAAACGGGGATCTTGTTGTAGCAGTTATGGATGGAGAAAAGACATTAAAACGATTTTACGATAAAGGAGACTTTATTCTGCTCCAGCCAGAAAACGAAAGATATGAGCCTCTAATAATCAGAAAAGAAGAATTAAAAGAAAAGCCGTTGTATCTATATAAGGTTCTTGGAGTGTTTAGGAGATATTAAAGATCGTAATCCCACCATCATTTAGGACAGTTTTAACAATATTTAGGCAAATCTTGTAACTTCTATAGATTCAAACAGTTTATTTGCACCTTTTTGTTGCATGTCATATAAAGAAAACAAAAAATATCTCCATATAAGCTCTTGTCTTTTAGTCTTATTTTTTAAAAGCTCTACTTTTAGACCAAGGTCTTTGGCATCTTTCCATGTGATAGGTTTCCCATGAGATAAATATTCTCTTGCATCAGCTAATTTTTTTGCAATACTGTCAGCTAATTCAGGATTTTCTTTAAGCATGTACTTCCTTAAAAAGGTTTTAGCAATATTTTCAGATCGTTCAATTGCCTTAAAAGCAAAATCTAATGTTGCGGGATCTATATGCTGTAAAAGATATGCTAAGGCTGGGGTTGGCTCTTTTTGATTTAAAAGAAGAGCTACTCCATCAATAATAGACTGTGCAGGTCTCCATATATCTCCTGAGGGGGTCTTTAGTCTTATTTGAGGGTCTATGGGTCCAAGTTCTGCATTTTCTGTCATGAATATTTTATTAGCTCCTATGGAGATCATTGTTGCTGCAGACTTTGCTCTGTCAGGAAGGATAACATAGAATTTTTTAGCCCTACCTCTTAAAATTTCTACAATCTTTTCTGCTGTATCTGGATCTCCACCAGGACTATAAAGAATTAAAGATAAACTATTAATTTTCTTTCCGAGGTGGTATATAACCTCTTCAATATATATAGAATCTTCTGCAGAAATAGGAGCATTAGGTGATATATAAGTTATAGAATATGTTCTAAATGCTTTATTTATTGCCTCAAGAAATTCTCTTCTCAGGTATCTTGGTTGATGTTCAGCATAATACAGTGGAGTGTAATTTCTTATTTTGTCTATATCTATAGGCATTAAAAAAGACCTCTAAGAGTAAAAAATCTTTGAGCATGTTTTTTGTCTTCTTCATACTTTTTCAATAATTTGTTAGCTTCTTCTACAAATTCATTCATCTTTCTAATTTGCTCATTCAAGTATTCAAAATATTCTTTATTTTCCTCTTTTATCTCTTCAATCCTTTTTAATCTTTTCTTCAAGATCTCTATTTCTGCTTCATTAACTTTGGCGGTTTCAAGCACCTTTATCACCTCCAAATACAAAAACTGTTTTTTATTTTATTATTTTTGTTTTCTATTTTATTATTTTTCAAAACTAACTTTATGAGAAAGAGCATCTGTTGTCAAGCTACTATATATTGTGTATATTTTGCTATATTCAATATATAGTAGCTTTCATTAGATAAAAGAATCAAAAAGAGGGAGGGTTGCTATGGACTTCCAAGATATTGTTAAAGACCTGTCAACTATCAACAAAAAGTATTTGTTTTTTAAAGAGATGGAAGATCTGTTAATTGAAAGAATTTCAGAAGTTTTAGAAAAATTCCCACAGATAATAGAACAAAGAAAAATGTACATTTCCATAGACTTGGAAGTCCATAACAGCTTAAAAAACTTATTTTTAAAAGATGAATTCACTAACAACATTCTCCTTCCGTCAATAAGCATTCTTATTCAGAATTTCTTTTATCTGGTAAACCTTGATAAAGAGCTATCCTCGCATAAAGGTTAAACAGATCTACAGTAACAGCCTTATAAACACTTTCAGGGATCATATCTCTGCTTGTTACTTCCCTTATTATCTCTGAAGATTCTTTTATGGCCTTTAGAACTGTTTCTTTATCAACTTCAGATAACGCATTAGCCTTCTCATAAGCCCTGATATAAACATCAATCAACTCCGTGAAAAACGGATGTATCACATCCACAAGCAAATCTGGTTTTTCCTTTTCCATCCTCAAATCCTCCTAATCCCTTTGTTTCATATAGTTTAGCATAGAAAAATAACAATTTGTTAAAAAAGACTTGACACACATATAACAAGTTGTTATATTAATACACAACAAGCCAAAAGGAGAGGTTAGATGTTAGCTGCAACCCAGAGCGGATTTAAGTTTATCTATGGAATCCAGATGAAGGGTAAGGTTAGAGAGTTTCTGGTCAACATCAGCCCATTTAGACATATCCAGGTTTTCAATATCAACAGGAACATAAACGATACGCTCCAGCTTGACGTCAACAGAGTAAAAGGCAACATCAATGCCATCAACATTGCAAACAAATTCGGGTTTCCCAAAATACTGTATCCATTTGGTTCTTTCAGTAAGAGATCCTTTGAAGAAGGAGAAAGAGTATTTACCGGTATCAAGAACCACAAATCTGAAATAGATAAGCAAAACAAAGATGTAGAGAGAAAGAATAATTCCCTTATAGACAGATTCAGTTTTCAAGCTTTCAATCAGGAAGACAGGGATAACTACAATCCAGATAAGTGTGACGTATCCAAAGAAAACACCAAGAGCAGAATTTTTGCGATTAACAAAATTATCAAACAAATTAGTCAACCTCCCTTTAAAAATGAATCCAATCAGGGAGGCGATGGCAGTTGTAGTGAGGGCTACAACGAATTGTGCGAGGAAATCCTTAACATTCATAATGCCACCTCCAAAGGGTTTTGTCAATCACCATCGTCTCCCTTTCATTATAGCCCTGCGGGGGTGGCAAAAAAACAAAGGAGGTGCAGGGAAGATGACAAAAAAAGAGTTAGCTGTCAGGATTGCTCAAAGTAGAAACATTCCGGTTGAACATGCAGAGGCTGTATTAGACGAATTAGGCAATGTTCTTGCAGAAAGCGAGGTTGGAGAGAGGACTTTTATTCCGGGATTAGGATTTTTTACCCTTGTTAAAGACAAAAGGACAAAATCTGGGTTCCGTCTGGAGTTCAAGCCATCAGCCGTTTTTAAACTCGCACTCAAAAAAACTGCAGCTGCATAGGAGGGGATTATGGAAGAAACTATCATGTCAGTAGTAACCCTTGCCCTGTATGTCTGGGCACTGTTTTTGTACATCAAAATCAAATCAAACATAGGAGGGTAATCATCATGAGGAAGTATGTAGTATCAACATCAAAAGGGCTGATACATACAAATGATTTCAAATCAGCCTGCAGGATCTTGGAGATGGAGTATGAGAGGAAGAAGGAATTGATTGAGAAAGAAAAAAGAGAGCAAGAAGCTCTCCAGAAAGAAATGCTTGAATGGTTAGAAAAAAATATACCACAAACAAAAGAAGAAATCTTGAAAGCAAAATATGAAGGAGGGAAGTAATCATGACTAAAGAGCTACAAAAAGCAGAAGATTTTAAAACAAAATTAGAGCAGGTTCGCCTGCTCTTTCCAACCCTTGCAAAAGTAAAAGATGAAGAAGTAATCAAAGCTATTTCCGTTGCAAAACATTTAGGCTTAGACCCTACAAAAAAAGAAGTGCATTTTATCCCCTATAGCGGCTCAGTTCAGCTCATAGTTTCATATACAGAATACATCAAAAGAGCAGAAAGAAGCAAGAAATTAAACGGTTGGAGAGTAGATTTTGGAAAAGATGAACTCGGAGAATACGCACAGATAGAAATTCACAGAAAGGATTGGGATACACCATTCATCTGGAAAGTCTATATGGAAGAGGCTAAATTGGATAGCCCTACGTGGAAAAAGATGCCCAGATTTATGCTCCGTAAAGTTGCAATAGCTCAAGGATTTAGACTTGCATTTCCAGAAGAAACCGCAGAACTGCCTTATGAAGAAGCAGAAATGCCAACAAACGGATTTAACCCTCAACCACAACCCCAGTCAGAAATAATAGAACCAGAAGTTGAAACAGTAGAAATGGCAACCCAAAGGCAAAAGACAGCCATTCACACAATAGCCAAACAAAAAGGATTAGACCATAAGGCAATAATGCTTGAAAAGTTCGGAGTAGAAAGCACAAACGACCTGACAAAAGAACAGGCAAAACAGCTAATAGATGAAATGCAAAAAATTGAAGAAGAAGAAACGGAATCGGTTCCGTTTTGAATCCAAAATGGGGTGTAAATAATGGAAACCAAGGTTGAATGTATGTTTTGCAAAGGTTCTGGGGAAAGCGGAACGAGAGAATGTTACGGATGTGGCGGTTCAGGAGAATATGCTGGACAGCCTTGTGAAATTTGCTACGGAACTGGATGGTTTACCTATGAATGTCCTCATTGCGAAGGAAGTGGTTACAAAATTATTGAACTTAAAGAAGTTGATTCAGAGGAGGGCTAAAATGATAACTATCACAACAGGGGAGATAACCCTCTCCCCTACTCAAATAAATATGTTCATGAGATGTCAGTATCAGTGGTATTTACGCTATGTGGAAGGTTTAAAAATTCCACCAAAGCCTGATATGGTGGTAGGCTCAAGCTTTCATAAGGCGATGGAAAGAAACTTTCAGAACAAGATGGAGACTCAAGAGGATCTGCCTGTTGATGAGGTTCTTGATGTTTATAGTGAAACTTTTGAAGAGCGACTTGAGGAAGTAGAGGATAAGCCAGAGGATAAAATCCTTGGAGAACTCAAAGACAGCGGCTACAAAATCACAAAAGAATACAGAGAAAACAAAGCCCCTGAAATACAGCCGTTAGAGGTAGAAACATATATCGAGGCTCATATTGGCGAAGGCGTTAAATTACACGGATATGCTGACATTATAACAACAGACTTAAAAGTAATAGACCTGAAAACAGTTAAGAGAAAACCACAAAACAACCAGATAGATTACGGCTATCAACTACAACTTGAAACATACGCAATCCATAATGACCTTAAAGGTGCTGAAATACATTACGCTATACAGACAAAGAATCCACAGATACTCGTCCTATCACACCCACTGCCAGCGACAAATCAACGGATAAAAACAATAGCCAAACAGGTTGCCGAAGCTATCAGGTCAGGGAACTTTTTGCCTAACGGACTTGGACATTCTTGGGCTTGTAATTACTGTGGATATAAAGAAAAGGGATTATGCCCTTATAGTTAACTCCCCCTCACACTCCTCACATGCCCCCGAAAGGGGGCTTTTTTAAAAAATAGGAGGTAGCTATGGATTTAGGATGGACAAGATATGCGGAAGAACAGGAAAAAGCTTTTAGGCATTTATGCATACTCAATGCTGCACTTTTTGGATATCTTCCGGAGCAAGCTGAAAATTGTGATGAGGGCACTCCAATATGCCCAAAGTGCCCATTTACAGACGATGAGTGGAATAAAGAAATAAACATTTTCTTAAACTTGGTTGAAACAAAAAGAGGTAAAGAGTTGTTGAAGTTCTTATCAATACATTAAAAGGAGGTCTTGAAATGATAACAACAAAAGAAATCACAGATAAAAAACAGTTATTACTCATGAAACAAAACATAGAGAAGAAACTGGAAGAAATTGGAAAGGACTGGGGATATATACAAAAAACCACACAATTAGACGCACCTGTCCTGCAGAGGTTTATTGATCTAAAAGGGATATCTGAAGACGATCTAAAACTAATACTTGATGCTGTGAATGTCAGTGCAGAAAAAGAGCAGCCAGAAATCACACCAGAGGAGAAAAAAATCACACAAAAGGTAGAAAAGTGGAGTTATGAGAAGTTCAGAAATATGGTGCTGGAGGAACTGCGAGAAAAAGACTTTATTACCAGCAGTGATGTCAAACAGTTGACAGGAAAACCAATGCCATTTTGGAAGCATCACATTGAGAGAATGAAGAAAGAGCAGGCAATTGAGGAATTTAGCGTTCCGAATTTAGGCAGAGGTCCCAAACAGATTAGAGCATACAGACTTCCTACAATGACAGACATTACAGAAAAGCCTCAACCCGTAGTAGAGCCTCAACCTGCAGCACCGAAAAACCAGCTAATAGAAATCACGCTCTCAAACGGTGAGACATTCAAAATAGAAGCCGACGAAGTTGAGTTCACAGATCCGATCCTCATTAGAAGAAAAGGCAAAATAGTGATGGCTATAGATCCAGAAATGTTTGAGTGTGTTAGTAGGGGGTAAGTATGAAAACATTAATGAGTATTTTGTTTTTAATATTTTTCGCTTTGTCATTCTTTTCTTTCTTCGCTTTGGGACTTTCGTTGATGTTATTAGCTTTCGGGGTTAATGAGGCTTGGAAATATTTAGCATATGCAGCTGCAGCGTTTTTATACAGTTCTTTTGGATTTGTAATGTTTGGAGCATTAAAAGATGAGGAGATTTAAAATGAGTAAAGACAAATGGCTAAAACAACAACTTGCCCTGAAAGGCATATACGACTACACGCAACAAGACTTTGACAGACTAAAAGCTCTTTTCATTGACAACATCACACACTTCAATATGGACAGATATACAGCTTTTGATAGGGCTTTTGAAGTAGTATTCAAAAGGAGGAAGAAATGAGAGAAATAAAATTCAGAGGAAGAACATATGAAAATGAGTGGGTTTATGGTTCATTCATAGATGCGGGAAGTAAAAAGTTCATTTGGAATAGATATCCGATAGAGGTTGATCCTAAGAGTGTTGGACAGTTTTTATGTTCAAAAGATATGAGAGATAGAGAAATATACGAAGGAGACATCGTTAAGATCCACCACCCAGATGGCGAATTAATAGGCATTGTTAAATTTGGAGATGGAGAGTTTTATATAGACTGTCCTCCTCAAGATCATTTATTTTCAAACTGTATCCTTTCTTTTTCTACAACAGATACAAGAGATGTTGAGGTCATAGGCAATATCTATGAACACAAGCATTTACTGGAGGTGAGAAGGTGATAAACGTTAAAGAGCTAACTGAAAA
>JALVEJ010000210.1 GCA_027031025.1 Flavobacteriales bacterium
GCCTTCGGCGGTGGTTATCATTTTTTCGACCGGTGCGGCTTCTTTAAAAATGTTGCGTTGCGTGGCGGTATCGGTAATGCCGTTGGCGTTGCATATTTTTTTGACATCGGACAGGGTGGCACCACTGAGCCGGATGTATTTGCGTCCGAAACGGCTGTCGAGCTCGTCAAAGCCTTTTTTTGCCAGTTTGACCCCGCGTTTTATCTCTTTTTCGAGATGTTCGGTGCCCATCATCACCAAGCCCATTTTGTCTTCGAGATAATTGTACAGGTGAATGTGAAAGCGCAATGCCGATGGTTTCAGCTTATCGGCTTCGTCAACTATAAGTAAGGGGCGGCGGTCGGCACGTTCTATAAAGAAATCGATGATCATTTGTCCGAGCTTATCCACCGTTACCACCCCTTTGGGGGCTTCTATGCCCAACACCTGCATCAGGTTAGTCAGGTACTCGCGGCGTGCCCACTCGCGGGCGGTGATGTAGTACACATAGTTGCCGGCATGGGCGGTGGTGTAGTGTTTGGCGGCACCGCTTTTGCCGCTGCCAGCCGGATAGCTCACCGGCAAAAACAAGGCACGCTGCTTGGCAAGGTTAAACACGCCCGTCATAATACGGGTATTGGTAATATCGGGGGCTATTTGCCATGTGTCAAACTTGACGCCCAGACGGTTGGCGACATTATACCACAGCTCAGTGCTGATTTTTTCCCAGTTACGATTAAGCATATTGCTTATCGTTGCTTTGCTTACGCCACATTTGGTGGCGACACGCGATGCCGACCCCAGCGATTTTATTTCGTGGTTAATGGCATCGATGACTTGATTTTTTTGTAAATTTGTCATAATATTATATTTATTTTAAGGTTCAGTTACGGCTTTTATAATTGCTTGATTATATTATCTGTAACATCAAAATCATCGTCGCTATGGCGGTGATTTTGTTGTTTTTGGGCTTCAATTCCGTCGCCGGCAGCTTTGAGAAAGGCGCTTTCCGACGATTCTTTGTCGGCTTTGCGGGTAAAAGGTCCCAACATCAGATCGACCTCAGATACTTGACTGACAATGTCGTTGAGCGCTTGCTCACGCTGCTCTTTGAGCTGTCGCAGGCGCTGTTTGGCTTTTGCCAGCTTGTCAAACTCGGCGTTGGGTCCGTAAACTTGCGGCAAGTCTACCACCCGCGCTTCGCCTAAGTGCCACCAAAGGTGGTTTTTGCGGGCATACAGGTGAATGATGTCTAAATTCTCGGGCATATAAGCCACCCATACCCGCTCGTATTTGCTGATCAGGTTGTAATCAGTGGTTTGGTATATGAGTTCTTGTTTCATTATTTTTGTATGGATATAGCCGTTGCGGCTTAGTTTCAGCGCTTTTTTGAGTGCAAACAAGCGGTATAACAGCTCGGAACTGACCGGCTTGACGTTGGCTTTTGTGCTTTGGTCGTGCAGCTGCGCCGGCGATAGCTGTATGTGCTTGTATTTTTGCGAATAGGCGCTGTATGGGGTTTGCCGGTAGGTTTCGATAATGCGGATGCCCTCGTTGACGGCATCGGACAGGTTAAATTTTTCTTTATTGGCCCGTTGTCTCAATTTTTTGAGATATTCGGGACTGCGGTGTGCATAGTAGCGGCGGCTTTGGATACCCTCGCCGTAGTAATAGTCGTTGTCTTGCATAAACACGGTTTGCAGCGTGTCATACAGGCGTTCTAAGCGGGCTTTGCCGGTGGCTTTGTGGGTAAAAGTTACTTTGACGCCCAAATGTTTGAGCTCGTCAAAGAGCTGCACCGCTTCGGGGCTGTTGTGTCCGGGAAACCGGTCAAAAACCATTTCGTAAGGCAAGTAACCGGCTTCTGCCACCGCCATTTTGACGGCTGATATAACCGACCAGCGGTCTTCTTGGTAGTCAAAATTGTAGCCGAGTATATCGCCGCTATATACATCGATAACGGTTATCATAAACAAAAAGCCTTTGCTGCCATCGGCTTTTTTGTGCTCAATAATGTTGAGTCGTGTGGCGTCTATTTGCCACACATCGCCGGCATACATGGGTGGGGCTACGGGTAGGTAGCTGTCCCAGCGGTTGCCAAGACGGCTGCTGCCATAGCGTCCGGCGGCAGTCAGATATTTGACTTCGTAATTAGCCAAAAAACTCTCGAACCACTTAACCGACGGCACGGGCTTGCCGTATAGCCGGCACAGGTTTTGCACCTTGCGGATAATGTGGGCGTTGGTATAGTTGCGCCCGTCTGCCCGCAGGGTGATGGTCCAAGCTTCGACTTCGGCATCGGTATAGGTCAAGGCGTTGGCGTTGCCCTCACGCGGGCGGTGTATGAGTGCGGTCAGCGGGCTGCCGTTTTGGTAGGCTCGTATTTTTTTGTAGAGTGTGTGCCATGTTTTGGGCAGATAGCGGTAACCGGCTTTGACTACCTCTTGAAGAAAATAGCGTTGTTTGCGTTTGGGCAAATGCTCGGCGGCAAACAAGAAGGCGCAAGCGGACATTATCACGTCTTTGGGGGTAAATGACGGGTATATTTGTGCCACTTGGCTGTAATATTGTTTAATGTATGCGGTTATTTGACCGGCTACCGGTTGGTAGTTGTTTTGTCCGGTCAGCTCGTCTAAATTAATCGCTGCTTTATAGTACTTGGGCGCCCGGTTGGGGATGTGGTCGTAGTCGTAATAAAAACGGCCATCGACACGCGCCCAGCGCCAAGCTTTGCCGGTTTCGGGCAGGTAGGCACGGGATTGCAGGCTTGGGGGAACGGATTTTTTGTAAACACTTCTTACTTTCCATAAGTATTCATCACTCAACCCCAACTGCTGTTTAATCCAATCTTGATTGATCCAATATTTTGGTTTACCACCCACCTGCGATACTAATATGTTAGCGGCTGTAATCATCCGGCTATTTGCTTTAAGGTCTCTAATAATTTGGTTAAATCGGTATAAATCTGTTGCGATTTAGGGTTCTTTACCGGTTTGTCACCGATGACAATCATGCGGACATATTGGCGCGATACGCCATATTTTTCGGCTATCCGCTTATAGTTTCCTTTCAAAAGTTGTATTTCTTTGTCTGAGAATGGCTTTTTTTTCATACTTTTGATTGTCTTTTGTGAATTTATAATGCAAATGTAAAAATATTTTCTCATACTATTACAAAATATTCTAATAAAAAATGAAAATAACTGATCGTATACTCGAAGTGCTTAATTACAAGGGAATTAGTAAATACAAATTTCATAAAGAATTAGGTTTGTCTAATGGATTTTTAGATAAAAGCAGGGATATTGGCACTGACAAGTATGCGAAAATATTAGAGTATTTCCCTGATATAAACCCAGAATGGCTACTTACGGGCAAAGGTGAGATGTTAAAAACAGCCAAAAAAGAAGTAGAGAAAGAACCGGTACTTCATCCGGCTGTTTCAGGACAAAAGGATGCTATACCACTGGTGGATGTGCGGGCAAATGCGGGATATGGCAGTTTTGACAGCTTAATAACCGAAGGGGATATATCGAGCCACTATGTGGTGCCAAAATTCAGTCGCTTAAAACCGGACTTTATGATAGAGATAACCGGCAACAGTATGGCGCCCAAATACTACTCGGGCGATTTGGTAGCGGTGCGCAAATTGGAAAGTTCAGAGTTTATACAATGGGGGCGTCCGCACCTGATAGGCACGCGCAACCAAGGCATAATGGTCAAGCGTTTATATCCGTCGGACCAAGACGGGCATTATAAATGCAAATCGGACAATCCTGAATATCCGCCTTTTGATGTGCCACTTGACGAAATAACCGGTATTGCTTTGATTGTGGGTGTAATTCGTCTGGAATAAGTTATACATTATATTTATATACTTAATAAAAATACCGATTTATTAACAATCTTTCAAAAACAAACAAAGCCGCAAAAAACCAAATACCAATAAAATGTGACCATTTAAAAGGGTCACATTTTGTTGTTATGTAGGGTCACACAAAGGGTCACATCCAAATACCAATAAAATGTGACCCTTTTCCTTCATATCTGCCCAATGGTAAAAAAGAGCTGTTTTTAAAGTCTAAATGGTAAAAAACCCGTAAAAACGGGCGTTTACGGGCTGTAAAATGATACCTAAATGATACTTGCATGATACCAAACGGTAAAATGCTTTTACATACTTTGCTTTAAAATCAAGGCTTTATAGTTGTTATTTGGTATTGGGGGGGATAAAAGCCGGTCAAACAAACCGGCTTTTTATATATTTAATTGTATATAGAAAAATTATCTACCTTTTTCCATATCTTTTTTCAATTGTGCCAAAGCATCCAAGTCACCTAAAGTTGCCTTTTGTTCGCTTTCCATTTTGGCTTTATTCTCACGAACAATTCTCGCTTCTTCCTCTTTGTAAGTTGCCGTATGTGAGACGACTATTTTTTGGGCATCTTTGTCAAATTCAATCACTTTAAATTTGGCTTTTTCGCCTTTTTTCAGCTTTGTACCGTCTTCTTTTATCATAAATCTTCCGGGAGCAAAGGCTTCTACTTCACCATCTAAAAGAATGGTAGCGCCTTTACCGGCAGCTTCTTTGACTTCACCTTCATGTTCAGAACCGACATTATATTTGTCAGCATAAGTATCCCAAACATTTTCTTGAAGTTGTTTTAAGCCAAGGCTTAATTTACGACCGTCTTTATCAACATCCAAGACGATAACTTCTACTTCATCACCAATACTTAAGACATCGGAAGGGTGCTTAACCCGTTTGTTCCAAGTTAAGTCAGAGATATAAATTAAACCGTCTACCCCTTCTTCCAATTCTACAAAGGCGCCAAAGTTGGTAAAGTTTCGAACAATACCTTTATGTTTAGAACCGACCGGGTATTTTTTCTCGATATCTGCCCAAGGATCCGGTGTTAATTGCTTCATTCCCAATGACATTTTACGTTCATCACGATCTAGAGACAGGATAACTGCTTCAACTTCTTCGCCTTCTTTAACGAAGTCTTGTGCCGAACGCAAATGGGTACTCCAAGACATTTCGGATACGTGTATCAAACCTTCAACACCAGGTTCAACTTCAACAAATGCACCGTAATCGGCAATAACCGATACTTTCCCTTTGACTTTATCTCCTACTTTTAGGTTTTCATCCAAGTTGTCCCAAGGATGCGGTTCTAATTGCTTCAATCCGAGTTGGATACGTGATTTTTTCTCGTCAAAGTCAAGGATAACCACTTTTAAAGTGTCATCTAAATTGACCACTTCGCTGGGATGATTGATACGCTTCCAAGCCAAATCAGTAATATGGATTAAACCGTCAACACCACCCAAATCGACAAAGACGCCGTATGAAGTAATATTTTTAACGGTTCCTTCGATAACTTGACCTTTTTCAAGCTTGGAAATAATTTCACGTTTTTGCTCTTCAAGATCGGCTTCGATAAGCGCTTTATGAGAAACCACCACATTTTTAAATTCAGGATTGATTTTAACAATCTTAAATTCCATGGTTTTACCCACATATTGATCGTAATCGCGGATAGGTTTAACATCGATTTGTGAACCGGGCAAAAACGCTTCAATACCAAATACATCGACAATCATACCGCCTTTGGTGCGGGCTTTGATATAACCTTTAACGATTTCGTCTTTTTCAAGAGCTTCGTTAACTCGTTCCCAAGCTTTAAGCTGGCGAGCTCGTTTGTGTGATAAGACGAGTTGTCCGTTTTTGTCTTCTTTACGAACCACCATCACTTCAACCTTATCACCAACTTTTAAATCGGGATTGTAACGGAATTCGTTACGTGGTAATACACCTTCCGATTTAGAATTGATGTCAATAATCACATCACGGTCGGTAATGCCAATAATCGTACCTTCAATCACTTCATTTTCGTCAAGAACTTTGAGTTTTTCCTCAACCAGTTTTTCAAACTCCAACAGTTTTTCATCTTTAATGGGCTCAATGCCTTGTTCGTAAGCTTCCCAATTAAATTCTTCCAAAAACTTTTGCGGGTCTTGTTCTTGTACGTCTTCTGTTTGTGATTCTTGTTCGGCTTCAACTTGCGCCGGAACATTCTCATTACTTTGTTCTTGTGGCATTGCTTGTGCTTCTGCCATTTCTTTTACATCTTCTTTTTGCAGATTTTGTGTTTCGTTTTGTGCCGCAGTTTCTTTTGCTTGCACATCTTTGTTTTCTTGATTTTCAGCCATGCTGATTAATTTTTGTATTTCATTTTAACCGGAATAGTTAGAGGTAAATTAAAATGAAAGACGTTAGACTTTGATTTTCAATTGTTTTGCTATCCTATTCCGTCATACCGATAGCGGGTGCAAAGTTATGATTTTTTTTTAAATTTTTTCTGACTATTCTTTTATTTTTTTCAACTCTAACGGCTTTTGAGGGCTAGTTTACGGCTGATTTCTAAAAAATAACGGATTTTTTTAGTATGGCAAGATTTTTGTATTTAAAAAAAACATGAAAATGTCAGTAAATTATTCTCAAACAAATATCCAAGTTTCTGAAAACAAAGCTAGTTTTCAAGAAAAGTTGCAACAAATCATTTCTACCAAGTGGCAACTAAAAAGTATTTTAGAAACCGGTATCGTTACAGACGAAGCGGCTTTTGACAATGTCGAAATTGTTTTTAGCCTGCATCATATTTATGCTTTGTATGGCAATAGGGTTGATAAATTCAAATATAGATTTTTAAGCCCTAAAACTTTTTTGGTGACTATTGAAGGCGAAGAGGTCAAATGCAGAATCAAAGAGTTAAATACTCAAAGATTTATATTTCATGCTGACTTTAGAAATGCTCATTTTATACTGGAATTAGAAGCTGTTTAACATAGCATTACATTAATAAATTAAACCCCGAAGTTTAACGACTATCGGGGTTTAATTTTTATAATTAATAAGATATTTTTTTTCACAAAATTTAAGGTTGAGCGGGACGCACTAAAATATAAACATTGTCAAATTTTAGAGAAGTGGCTTTTTTACCTTGCAAGTGTAATTCCCAAATACCGGTTCCGGCATTCCATGGTTTCCAGTCGGAAGTTACAATAAATTTATTATTGGTTGTATCGGTTTCCGTCCATGTCCAAGTATCGGCAGTAGATATAATTGTAGTTGATGTGCCGCCATTATTTAGAGCTCTCAATTGAAATTCGTTTCCTATCCCGTTAGCTTCTGTAACTCTGATAACTACTTTTACTTCAACCATCCCCAATTTATTGTATAAGGTTGGATCAAAACCTGCTTCAACAAAGACCAAATCTTGAATAGCTGTATTGGTCACATTATATTCGGCTGCACTATATAAATTAATAGTGGAAACCTGATTGCCGGAAGTTGTATAACCTTTAAACACCCCTGCCATTGCCGTGACATCGGCGGGCTCTACTTCGCCATATACAGCAATGTGCACACCTGAACCATTATTTTGAACAATATTAAACGAGGCAACATGCATACCGTTGCCGCTTCCTTCTACTCTATTGTTTGAAGCAATATGTAAGCCATCACCTACACTTACAATATGATTGATACTGGCATAATGGCTTCCTGAACCAATTCCTCCTAGAATATTTTCCGTTCCGACAAAGTTGCCGCTACCACCATTTACAAAGTTTCCCCCGCCATCAATACCGATTACGTTAGAAGCACCAATATGTTCACCATTACCTGTGCTAATAATATTATTAACAACTCCATAATGTTTTCCGGCGCCATCGCCACCTATTATATTTAGTTGTCCCACACGCTTGGCGTTACCATCACCAGCAACAGGTGTACTGTTAGTAGGATTTGCAGGATCTAAAATTAACCCTAAAAAGTTGGCATTACCAACTCTATCAGCATTACCCGTATCTGTTAAATTATTAAGTAAACCTATATGAAAACCTGCGGTTGCTGTATTGACGTTGTTTATATAATCGTGTCCTAGAACATTGCTTGTTCCGATATGAGAACCGGCTCCTGTTGAAATAATCGTATTTGAAGTGGCAATATGTAAACCGCCACCATCACCAACAATGGTATTGATAGTACCAATACGTTTACCATTGCTGTCACCGGTTACAGGCGTTAATGTATTGGCGGGATTTTGCGGATCTACTTTTGCGCCTAACAAATTTAAACTTCCGACATGTGCAGATGCACTTTTGGTATATATTTCATTAAAGGTTCCAAAATGTTTACCCGTTCCTGTATTCCAAATTCTGTTAAAGTTGCCATATTGAACACCATTACCGTTACCGCCCAACAAATTAAAATTACCGAAATGAAGCCCGTCACCATTATTATTATTATAGCCATAAAACAGGAAATTTTTTCCGCTACTAGCCCCGGAAATATAATTATAATTAGCATACCTATCACCGGTACTTCCACCATCTAAATAGGTAGAAAGTCCGGCATGAATACCGGCATTATCACCGGTTACATAAGTATAAATTCCGTATTGATCTTTATTGACACCGGCTTGACCTATAACGGCTGCTTCAAATCCTTCTAAAACCGGATAACTTGAAGTGCCCGGATCGCCACCAACAGTAGTGTAGACACCCACTTTACCATGCGTGGTTATAGCTGTTCCGTCTAAATCAATTGACGCTCCTAAACGAAGAGGCACATCATTCGGATTCTGCAACTTGGCTTGAAAAAGCGTTGTTTGAGAGGCACTGTAAATATCCAATTGGGTATCGGCAGTGTTTTTTCCAATGGCAACTTGCCCCATATGATACATCTTATCATTAATACTTGTTGGCGCACTTGTTGTCCCTTCTTTAAACCAATCTTGGTCGGAGGTCATGGAAGATGAGCCAACTGCTACCCAAGTAGCACCATCCCAAAACCAAAAAGATTTGGTATCGGTATCATAAACCGTGAGCCCTTCTTCGGTAGCTCCCATTGAACCTGCCATAGTTGTCCTATCAGCAGTGGTAATACGAGGAATTAAAATACCTTTTTGCGAGGCATTTACATCTAACATGGCAAAATTGTTTGGCGCAGAATTGGTATTATTAATAGCTACTTGCGCCCAGCTTGTTGAAAAAGCGGTTATGAAAAACAACATAACCAATAGTGTTTTTTTGTGCATAGTAATGTGAATTTAGGTTATGCACAAATATACAACTTTATTTTAAAAAATTTTTAAAATCAGAGTAAAAAAGTTATTTTTTTTCGGAATCATCAATAATAATAAATTCCGAACGTCTATTTTGACGATGTTCCATTTCGGTACATTTTACACCGTCTTTACAACGATTAACCAATTGAGTTTCTCCATAACCCTTAGCAGTTATTCGTGAAGGATCAATACCACTATCTATAATATATTGACGCGTGGCATCGGCTCTTTTTTGAGACAATTTCATATTAAATGCCGCACTACTACGGGAATCAGTATGTGAACGGATATCCAATTTCAAATGCGGATATTTTCTAAGAACCGTGATGACTTTCTCTAATTCAATGGCGGCACGCGGTCCTATTTCGTAACTACCGTATTCAAAATAAATAGGTTTTAATTCTAAGATTTTTCCCAAATCTTTGCCTTTAACTATGGCTTCTTCTTTTGGTATAGCCACTTTGATGGTGTCTTGCATTTTGGAGAATAAATCCTTCTCGTCGCCTTTCTTTATTTCATTTGATTTATAAAACACATAAATGTTATCTCGCATTTTTTCATTATTGCGACTGGAAGCAAAATAGCCGTAATTTTTTTTGGTATCAATGGTAAATGAGAAATCATCTTGTTGTGAGTTTATAGGTTTTCCCAAATTAAGAATATCTCCAATCATACCATTTTCATCGATATCGGTTACAAAAATATCTAAACCGCCATAACCTAATTGACCATCGGATGCAAAATATAATTTGTTATCCTCACTAATATATGGAAAATTTTCCCGTTCGGTAGTATTCACCTTCGGACCTAAATTTTGCGGATAACTATAAGAATTGTCTTCATAAATTTCGACATACCAAATATCGGAACTACCAAAACTGCCGGGCATATCGGAAGAGAAATACAAACGTTTGCCATCCGGACTTAATGCCGGATGCGTATAAGTAAAGTTTTCGCTGTTAAAAGGCAGTTCTTCAACGGTTTTCCATTCGCCATTAATTTTTTCGGCTCTATAAATTTTGAGTTTACTCAAATTGATATCCGAATCTTCACCGGCTTTATAACTATTTCTAGAAAAATACATCGTTTTTCCATCAGGCGTAAAGGTTGCTGATGACTCATGGTATTCGGTATTGATATCGCCTGAAAGCGGTTTGACACCGGTTACATCATTAGGTGCATTGATAGTCGCTTCATATAAGTCAAAATAAGGTTGACCGTTTTGCCATTTCTTTTTATAACCGACCGGATGATAACCGGCAGAGGCAAAAATCAATTTGTTTTTGTAGATTACCGGTGCAAAATCGGAATATTCCGTATTTATTTTGAGGCTATCTATTTTGTAACTACTGTATTCCAAAGGAATATCGTTGTCATATAATATATAAGATTTCTTTTTGATTTCATTATTTCTAAATTTGTCATCAACCAAGGTGTAATATTTTTGCAAATATTTGTCGCCTTCCTCGCGTTTACCACTGGCTTTTAAACATTGTGCGTATCTAAAATAGTATTCGGGTTCGGGGTCTTCGCCAAGCTTAAATAATTTTTCATACCACTTAACTGCTTCTCGATATTCAGCGGTTTTAAAGTATGAATCGCCAAGTTTTTTATACAAATAACCGGACACATAGCCGCGTTTTGCTACTTTTAAATAGATATCACGCGCCTTGATATATTCATAGCCTTTATATAATTGGTCTGCTTTTTTGACCCCTTCATCCAGTTGAGCAAAAGCCGTAGAAACTGTAAGAAATAGAAGCAAAAAATATACAAGTTTGTTTTTCATATGAATGAAATTATATTAGAAAAATCGCGGTGATTGGAATCTTAAACTATTTTCATCTCTGGTTAAAAAGTATCTTAATACTAATTCATGAGACCCATAATTTACTTTATATATCGGATTTTGATCCCAATCAAAAGCGTATCCTACATGAAATTGTCTGGACACATTAAACCCTACAAGCAAAGAGTATGCCGCATTTAATCTGTATGCCAATCCGGTGGTTAGAGATTCATTCCATTGTAAATTAACACTCAAATCAGCAGAAACAGGCAGTTTATCGACATACCGCACCATTAATGAGGGTTGTAAGGTCATTTTTCTATTCAATTCGATATTGTATCCTCCAATAGCATAGGCATGAAAAGGATGTTTATCAAATTGCTCTAAATCTTTGTAATATTTTTGCATATTCATATTGGGAACAGACAAGCCGAAATACCAGACTTCGGAATATATAAATGCGCCTACACCAACATTAAAATCCAATGCACTGATATCCTTACTAAAAATTTCTTCTGTGGGGTCGTATATATGCAGTTTATCCATATTAAGCGTTTGGTTATAAACACCGACATTAAGTCCTAAGGATAAAAAGGTTGTAAAGGACAACTCCAAATTGTATGAAAATTGTAAATTTCCGGTTATTTTTGTCAGCGGTCCTAATTGATCATAATTAACCCCTAAACCAAAAGCAGCTTTCTCCAATGGGTATTCAAACGCTAAATCTGAGGTTACGGGAGCGCCATCGACATTGAGCCATTGTTGCCGATGCATCAGTAACATACTGACTTTCCCTTTTACGCCTACTGCACCGGGATTAACCGCCGCTTTGTTATACATATACTGTGTATGCAGGGGAAAATCTTGTGCTTGTATGCTTGTTAAGCTGATAATACTAATCATTAATATGTAATAGATCCGTTTCATGTTGTTATTTTAATATATAAAGATAACCAGCTTTGGTTTTGGTTTTGCCGTCCTCCAAATATTCAAATAGGTAAAAATAAGTTCCGGTTGGTAAAGGATTATTATGCATATCTTTACCGGTAAATTTCACATCGCTATTGTTATAGTTTTTGCCTTTCCAAACAATATTTTGCCAACGGTCTAAAATGGTCATGGTATTTTCGGGAAATTTTTCAACACTCTTAATATACATAAAATCATTTTTACCATTGCCATTTGGTGAAATAGCCGTAAAAATTTCCAATTCACGATCATCATAATCATCGAGATAATCGGGGATACCGTCGTTATCAGTATCTACGGCATCATCGGGTTCGTGATTATTATTATTATCTGGCTGTTCATCAATAGTTAAAATGCTATCATTATCGTCATCGTTATCAAGATAATTAGGAATCCCATCGCCATCGGTATCATCATTCATAGGATTGCCATCTTGCGGATAGTTGTTATTGATATCGACATCTTCAAAATCAGTATAAAGTCCATCGCCGTCATCATCTCTGTCTAAATAATTGGGAATAGCATCGTTATCAGTATCTAATGCATCATCGGGATAAGCATTGGTGTTATCATCCGGATGTTCGTCATTGGTTAAAATATGGTCGTTATCATCATCATCGTCCAAGGCATTAATGTTGCCATCGGCATCGGTATCTAATACATTATATAATAGTATACCGCTATCGGGCGTGGTTTCTAATTCATCTACTATACCATTGACACCAACATTACCTTCCAAAACACCATCCATATTAGAGTCCGTTCCTACCGGCACTGACAATCTGCCGGATTCTGCCGTATCAAATAAGACATCGTTATCGGAATTGACATCAAAGTGATTGGGGATACCGTTAGCATTCATATCAAATGCCGGTTCTATCATTCCGTTGTCATTATGCACGGAATTGTCATTGTCATCATCATCAACAAAGACCGGATAGCCGTCATTATCGGCATCAGTTAACGGATCTATTCCTCCGCTTTCATCGATATCGGGAATACCGTCATTGTCATCATCCAAATCGACTACATCATTAACACCGTCGTGGTCAAAATCATTGGCATCCAAATAATCCGGAATAGTATTATTATCTGTATCTACGGCATCTTCGGGTTCGTTATTGCCATTGGGATCGGGTTGTTCATTGATGGTTAATATACCGTCACCATCGTCATCGACATCAAGATAATTAGGAATGCCGTCGCCATCGGTATCATCATTGGTCGGGTCACCGTCTTGGGGATAATTATTAGGTAATTCAACATCTTCAAAAATGGTATTGATGCCGTCGCCATCATCATCAACATCGAGATAGTTGGGAATTCCATCAGCGTCAGTATCAATGGCGTCATCGGGTAAATGGTTCAAATTATTATCAGGTTGTTCGGTTGAACTAGGCACATTATCGCCATCATCATCGTTATCAATGGCATCAATGACAGCATCTCCGTCGGTATCTTGTAGAGCGTAAATCAGTATGCCGCTGTCGGGTGCCGTTTCCAATTCATCTAACAAGCCGTTTGCCCCAACAGCTTGTCCGTCAAGTTGTCCATCGTTGTTGGCATCTGTTCCAATAGGCACACTCAAACGTCCTGATTCGATGTGGTCATAAAGATTGTCTAAATCACTACTATAATCCAAGTGATTAGCTTGTCCATCGCTATCTATATCAAAAGCCGGTTCAACGGTATTGTTATCATCACCAACGGTACTATCGTTATCATTATCATCGAGATAAGCCGGCACATTATCATTATCAGCATCGGCAAAAGGATCTATGCCGTGATATTCATCAACATCGGGAATACCGTCATTATCGTCGTCAATATCAATATTATTGTTTACGCCGTCGCCGTCAAAATCTTGTGAATTATCGGTATCGTCCAAATAATCAGGAATGCCGTCACCATCAGTATCAACAGCATCTTCGGGTTCAAAATTGCCATTAGGGTCGGGTTGTTCATTGATGGTTAAAATACCGTCGTTATCATCATCAACATCGAGATAATTGGGAATACCATCATTATCGGTATCATCATTAGTCGGGTCACCATCTTGCGGATAGTTGTTGGGCAATTCTACATCTTCAAATACGGTATTGATGCCGTCTCCGTCATCATCTACATCAAGATAATTAGGGATACCATCCGCATCAGTATCCATAGCATCTTCCGGATAATGGTCGCCGTTAAAATCGGGAAATTCACTTGCAGTTGGCACATGGTCATCGTCATCATCTCTGTCTAAGAAATCGAATGACGTATCGCTGTCTGAATCTTGTATTGTATAATTTAGCACTCCGCTATCGGGTGTCGTTTCTAAAATGTCTGCTAAGCCGTTTGTTCCTACCGGATTTACCAAATGATCTATTCGTCCGTCCGTATTGGCATCGGTCCAGCCGCTACTACCGGATTCTGCTAAATCGTATAAGCCATCGCCATCCGATTCCGGATCCCAAAAATTAGGAATATTATTACCATCAAAATCAAATGCCGGTTCTACATGGTTATTATTATCCCCAATAGTATTATCGTTATCATCATCATCCAGATAAAGCGGCACGCCGTCATTATCGGCATCGGTAAAAGGATCGACGCCATGCGTTTCTATTAAATCGGGGATGCCGTCGTTGTCATCATCTATATCAATATCGTCATTGACACCGTCATTATCGTGATCGTTGGCATTCAAACAGCAATCGAGATATGCGGGAATACCATCACCATCGAGATCAACAGCATCTTCGGGTTCGTTATTGCCATTGGGATCGGCTTGTTCATTAATAGTTAAAATGCCATCACCATCATCATCGACATCGAGATAATTGGGAATACCGTCATTATCGGTATCATCGTTGGTTGGGTCGCCGTCTTGCGGATAATTATTGGGTAATTGAACATCTTCAAAAATGGTATTGATACCATCGCCGTCATCATCTATATCATGATAATTAGGATTGCCGTCCAAATCGGTATCCATGGCATCGTCAGGGTAACGGTTTCCGTTAAAATCGGGAAATTCAGCGGCAGTCGGAACATTATCATTATCATCATCCGTATCGAGAAAATCCGGGGTGCCGTCATTATCCCAATCTAATATAGGGTAGTTTAACACGCCACTATCTACGGCTGTTTCCAGGTCGTCAACCAGTCCGTTTGCTCCAACATTACCTTCCAAAAAACCATCAGGTTGAATATCGGTTCCAACCGGTATGGATAAACGGCCGGATTCGGCGGCATCGGCTAATCCGTCACCGTCACTATCAACATCGAAGTGATTGGGAATTGTATCACCGTCTAAGTCAAAAGCAGATTCTACTTGTCCGTTGTTATCACCTATGGTGTTATCGTTATCGTCATCATCTAAATAAAGAGGTACACCGTCATTGTCGGCATCGGTTAATGGATCGATGCCGTTGTATTCTATTAAATCGGGTATACCGTCATTGTCATCATCGATATCAATATCATCTGTAATACCGTCATTATCATGATCATCAGGATCTATACAACAATCTAAATAATCGGGGATACCATCACCATCAGTATCTATGGCATCATCGGGTTCGTGGTTGCCATTATCATCGGGATGTTCATCAATTGTTGGGATGCCATCGTCATCATCATCGGTATCCAGATAATTAGGAATATTGTCGCCATCGGTATCATCATCCATAGGGTTCCCGTTTTGCGGGTAATTGTGTGGTAATTGCACATCTTCAAAATCAGTATAGATACCATCACCGTCATCATCTCGGTCAAGGTAATTGGGTATGCCATCAAAATCAGTATGCAAAGCATCGTCAGGGTAACCATTACCATTGTCATCGGGATGTTCATTTGCCGTTAGAACATGGTCGTTATCATCATCAAAATCTTTATAATCCGGGGACGTATCACTATCGGAATCCTGCGGAGTATAAATGAGCTGCCCGCTATCAGCCGGCGATTCTAAAATATCAGCTAAACCGTTTGTGCCTACGGAATTTACCAAATAATCAATTTGTCCGTCCATATTGGCATCGGTCCAACCACTACTTCCCGACTCTACTAAATCATAAAGTCCGTCGCCATCGGTATCCAAATCGAAATGGTTGGGAATGTTGTCATTATCTAAATCAAAAAACGGTTCTACGTGTCCGTTGACATCACCTATGGTGTTATCATTGTCATCGTCGTCCAAATATGCAGGCACACCATCATTATCGGCATCAGTGTCAGGGTCTACGCTGTTATATTCTAATAAATCGGGGATACCGTCGTTATCATCATCAATATCAATACTATCAACTATGTGGTCATTATCGTGATCATCATTGTGTTCCCAATCATCAAGGTAATTTGGAATACCGTCGCCATCGGTATCAACGGCATCTTCCGGCTCGTTGTTATTGTTGGGGTCAGGTTGTTCGTTTATGGTCAAAATCCCATCGTTATCATCATCGACATCGAGATAATTAGGAATGCCGTCGCCATCGGTATCATCATTGGTCGGGTCACCGTCTTGCGGATAATTATTGGGCAATACGACATCTTCAAAAATGGTCCATAAACCATCGCCGTCATCATCAACATCAAGGTAATTGGGTGTACTGTCTAAATCTGTATCCATGGCGTCGGTTGGATAATGATCGCCGTTAAAATCGGCATATTCATTTATGGTCGGGATGTTGTCATTATCATCATCCACATCTAAAAAATCGTAGAGGGTATCGGTATCGGTATCTTGCAAGGTGTAATTGATGACACCGCTATCAACGGCTGTTTCAACGGAATTTGCCAAGCCGTTAGCCCCCACAAGACCATCTATCATACCGTCATGATTATTATCAACACCGGTGGTCTGGCCGGACTCAACCAAATCGAAAAGACCGTCGCCGTCGGCATCTAAATCATACTGATTGGGTAGGTTATCATAGTCGGTATCAAATGCTAATTCGGTATGGTTATTGGCGTCTCCAATGGTATTGTCATTGTCGTTATCATCTTTATAAACCGGCACGCCATCGTTGTCGGCATCGGTCAAAGGGTCAACACCGCCACATTCTAATACGTCGGGAATGCCGTCGTTGTCATCGTCTATATCAATATTATCTCTAACGCCGTCGTTGTCGTGATCAAAGGGATCATATAGTGGATCGAGATAGTCCGGTGTGCCATCGTGATCGGAGTCTAAGGCATCGTCGGGAATACCATTGTTGTTATCGTCGGGGTGTTCATCGACTGTGGGTGTGCCGTCATTATCGTCATCAGGATCGAGGTAATTGGGGATACCATCCAAGTCGGTATCATCATTCATCGGGTTGCCGTCTTGTGGAAAACTATTTGGCAAGGCAATATCTTCCCAAATGGTATCGATGCCATCGCCATCATCATCGGGGTCTAAATAGTCAGCCGAACCGCCACTGTCCGTATCTTGTGCATCATCAGGATAACCGTTATTGTTGGCATCAGGATTTTCATTAGTAGTCAAAACATTGTCATTATCATCATCTTTGTCAATAAAATCAGGATTGGTATCGGAAATAGGGAAAGCCCCATCATTATTTTGAATGGTATAAGTTAAAACGCCACTATCAGGGAAAGATTCCAAGATATCCGCCAAACCGTTTGTGCCTACGGGATTGTCTAACACACCGTCCGTATTGGCATCATCACCGGCAAAGCGTCCTGATTCTGCTGCATCCCATAAGCCATCATTATCAGAATCTAAATCCAAATAATTCGGAATCGTATCATTATCGAAATCAAAACCGGCTTCAATCGCACCATTGGCATCACCGACATTGAAATCGTTGTCGTCATCGTCAAGATATACAGGCACGCCATCATGATCGGCATCTGTCAGAGGATCTATACCACCGGATTCGATTGTATCTGGAATACCATCATTATCATCATCAATGTCTATATCGTCAGTGACACCGTCACCGTCAGAATCAACAGAAAAAATACTAGCAGAAACTTGTTGAGACTGTTGTGAATAAACCGGATGATAGAAAAATGCACCTAGCAAAATAATAAAAATAAGGCGTTTATTCATGTTGTTGTATAGTTTGTTGAATAACTTAACAAAGGTAATAAAAAAATTTATAAAAAAAATCTTTATGTTTTGAGAGAATGAGGGAATAAGGGAATAAGGGAATGAGGAGTGAGGAGTGACTTGTCCTGAAATAGGTTGACTCGAAAAGTCAACAAAAATCAGGACGAGGCAGAGAAATTTTCTGAAAATATTCAAAAAAATTGTTTTTTTAGATATTTGTAATAAAATCGTATCAAATCAAACCCCGGGCTTTGAGATGTAAATATTTATTTATGACCGAGGTCGTTAGATTTTTGGGCTCGGTTAAAACAGAATGTATGTTGTGCAAAGCCAACTCTTTGAGCATCATACGCTTTTGCCAATCAAAATCTTGTGCAATAATTTTATGATATAATTGACGCGTGTCTTCTACATCTTTTTGGACAACTTGTTGTAATTCGGTATTTTTAAAAATGATAACTACTACCAAATGTTTCTTTGCTATTTTTTTTAGATATGGCAACTGTCTTCGCAGGGAATTGATATGCTCGAAATTGGTATAAATCATCAACAAACTCCGGGTTGGAATTTTTTGTCTGACAAATCGATAAAGTCGTTCATAATCAGTTTCATAAAATCCGGTTTCCAAGTGATACAATTGTTCAAAAATTTGCTGCAAATGTTGTCTTCCATTATCGGGTTTGATAAAGCTTTTAATTTGTCTTTCAAAAGCTAATAATCCGGCTTTGTCTTTCTTTTTCATGGCGACATTTGAAAATGACAAAGTAGCATTGATGGCATAATCCAATAAGGTCATTTGGTTAAATGGTAACGCCATTTGCCGGCCCATATCTATCAACGAATAAATATTTTGAGATTTTTCATCTTGGTATTGATTAACCATCAATTTTTGATGTTTAGCCGTTGATTTCCAATTAATTGTGCGATAATCATCGCCTTGATTATAAACTTTAATCTGTTCAAATTCCATTGTATGTCCCAAACGGCGCACCTTTTTAATACCAAAATTGGTTTTGTTAGAAAAAGCCAATAATTCATATTTGCGCATCTGCACAAAACTCGGATAAACTTTGACTTGTTTGTGTTCAGAAAATTGTCGGCGAATACCGGCTAATTTTAATGGCGAATACGTAAAAATATTTAATTTTCCAAATTCGTAAACACCTCGTTTGACCGGCTTTAAGCTGTATTTTTGCAAACGTTCCTCACCGGGATTTAGGAGTAGTTTTAAATTAAAATCCCGTTTTTGAAATTGCACGGGCAATTCATCAATCAAATTTAAAGAAACCCGTAAATTATAAGCACTTTTTAGGTTGATTTTGATGATATTTTCATCCCCGTTTGACAATTTTTCGGGCAATTGGCGTTCAGCTTGAACAGTTCCGCCACGCCATAAATACAAAAAATCCAACAAGGTTAAAAAAACGAAAATAAAAAAAGCATATTTTCCAACGACAAACATAACCGGAAACCAATAACCTAAAAAAATAATTAATATGACGACTGCCCAAATTTTATAAAAGTTGGGATGGAAAAAGATGCTGTTAAAAAAAATTTTAATTTGCTTCATACTTGGTTTAAAGCTTATTTAATTTCGGTGGCTTCGACACATTCCCCCGACTTTCGTCTGGGGAACACTCAGCCACCTTTAATTCTGCTTCGTAGGAAACTGAGTGCTATGCCCCCGACTTTCGTCGGGGGAGTGTATAGAAGTGATCGTTATTAATTTTAAAGATGTCAAATTGGTATCCATTTTCAATTTCCAATTTCATGTCCATCTATCTAGGCACTTCGACACTTTCTATAATCATTTTAATGACGGCATCTTCGTCAAATCCTTCCATTTCATATTCGGGATTTAGAATGACACGATGCCGCATCACGTTTGGCAATACTGTTTTGACATCATCGGGTATCACAAAATCGCGTCCTTGGATGGCAGCTAATGCTTTGGCGGTAATCAATGTTGCTATGGAAGCGCGTGGCGAGCCACCGAGAAACAGATGTGAATGGTTCCGGGTTTTTTGGATCATCTCAACGATATAATCCATAATTTTATCATCCACAATAACATCGTTGACCAATGAGCGGTATTTGAGCAAATCGGTTTCGGTTAAAACCGGTTCAATCAATGCTTCAGGCTTGTTTCCTTTACGCAAATGATGCGATTTTAAGATGTCTATTTCTTCATTTTTATCAGGATAATCCACTTTTATTTTAAACAAAAACCGGTCAAGTTGTGCTTCAGGTAAGGAATAAGTCCCTTCTTGTTCAATAGGATTTTGGGTTGCCAACACAAAAAAAGGCTCTTTTAGCCGGTAGGTTTCACCATCAATGGTAATTTGCCGTTCTTCCATAACTTCAAACAAGGCAGCTTGGGTTTTGGCAGGTGACCGGTTAATCTCGTCAATTAATACAAAATTACTGAAAACCGGTCCTTTATGAAACTCAAATTCTTGGGTTTTCATGTTAAAAATTGAGGTTCCTAAAATATCGGACGGCATTAAATCGGGGGTAAATTGTATCCGGCTGAAATCCGTTTTTAAGGTTTTTGATAACAATTTAGCTGTCAATGTTTTAGCTATTCCCGGCACACCTTCTATCAAGACATGACCGTCAGCCAGTAAGGCGGTTAACAACAATTCGATAAAATCGTGTTGCCCGACGATAACTTTTCCTAATTCTTCTTTGATTCGGTCTACTGCCGATTTTAATTCTTCTAAATCGATTCTGTTTTGATATTCCATGTGTTATTGGTTATTTAGTTAATTGCCTGCCCCAATCTTTATCGGGGTTTATTTGATGTCGGGGCTTCGGCACGCTACTCCTTCGTCGTAGCACTCAGCCACCTTTGTTTCTGCTATGTAGGCCGCCGAATAATCCCGAAAACAATCAGGATTGTGCCGAGGCGCACTTTGTCACTTTCAACTTTTTACTTTTTACTTTCAACTCTCTCGTCTCTTTATTTTTTCAATTTGTTTTTCTAATTCTAAAACTGTTTCCGTATTTATATTTTGTTGATTTTCAACATCTTTAATCAAACCAAACAAGCGTTCTACATCTATTAAATTCGATTTGGTTTTTTGTGCAATTTTTTGTTTTAATATATTAGGATGTTGTCCGGTATCAATATGTAATTGATGTCTGACATAATCCATAAAATGTTTAATATGAATAAGGGCTATGCGTTTATGTTCTTTATTTTCAATATACATGTCGGCTATGGTTTTAGTAAAACCGAGTGTTTCGTTCTTTGGTGGTTGCACAACCGGAATGGCACGCTGTTTACGCTTGCCTTCAAAAATAATATATAGCAACAAACCGGCAAATAGTAAACGGTATGCCCACAAAAATCCGGGATTTTCAATGATATATTTAAAAATACCTTGTGCCGTGGCACCATTTTGCACATTGACCGACCAATAAACGGGCGTTTTAAGATTGATATAACTCAATAAGCCGTTATAATAATCCCAATTGCCGGGTTTTAAGACAAAATAATTGGTAAAAACATACGGAAACGAATGTAACATAATATGCCCGTTACCATAAGTTACATCTATAAAGTTAGTTTTATCTTCGATATCTCTCCCGATAAAATGACCTAATTGCTTAAAATTTTTCAAAGGCACAGAGTCTTTAATCCGTATTACAGGTGCCGCATATTTTTTGTCGAAAATAACGGAATCTAGGGGGGCTAATTCCGGATTATCAAGTGTTAAGCGCAATTTTTGATTAAAATTAGAATGAAAACCGGCATTTAAAAAATATGCGGATTCCAATTGCAAACTATCTAATAAATCCTTTTCAAAATCTAATGAAGCAATAAATAAATTATTCCCTTTTTTTACCCAATGGAGCAAAGCATTTAAAGCTGTTTTACCCAAATTAATTTGACTGTTATACAACACAAAAGTGCCTTGTGCATCAGGATGTTTTTCTAAGAAAACATAAGGCGAGACTCTAACATTTTGCAACCGGTCACCAAAAAACCACTTGGCTTCATGATAAGCAACATAAGAACCATAAGGAATTTTGTGCGAAATAGCAAATGAAGGATACCAATTGATGCGTTGTTGACGACTTTCACTGACTACAATCAGGAACAAAAATAGCAGCATCAATCCAAAAATGATTTTATCCTTCAATCGCATTGAATATTGTTAATTATTAAAATGAATATTGCAAATATAACAGTTTTTATGAGAATTTTAAAAAAGTTTTTCCGGCACAAAATATGAAAATTAAACCAAAAATGTATGAAACAACAAAGCTAAGTTCAATTAGTAAATGTAACTTTTATATACAACCCAATTACTTTTTTTTGTATTTTTATCAAAATTTATTTGTTGTCTCATATTATGGATTTTTATAAAATCATCTTGGTATTAAGTATCTTGTTAGTGTCTTGCCGGCAACCGGTAAAACCTGATAAATCTATACCGGACAACATTATCATTCAAAATATCGATTTGTATCCGCAGTATCCTTCGTGCCCCGAATATTTTGAAAAAAACCAACAATTAGCGTGTTTGATGTTGAAAATCAACAACTTTATCACTTATCATCTCAATGAAAAATATCAAAAAGCATTTTCTAACATGCAGGATACACTTTGGGTCCAATTTG
>JALVEJ010000211.1 GCA_027031025.1 Flavobacteriales bacterium
CACCCTACATTTTAAAGACAGCATATATGATAATATTTTTAAGCAAATCATTTATAAAATTCCAAAAATGAAACCGGCTATTTACCGGGATCATCCTGTTAATTTTGAATTTAAAATTCCTATCATTAATTCAAGTCGTTAAAAACTAACAAGTTATGACAAAAGAAGAAGCGCAAAAAAAGATAGAAGCCTTACGTAAAGAATTAAGAGAAGCCAATTACAAATATTATGTTTTGGCACAACCCGATATGTCAGATTATGAATTTGACCGAAAACTTGAAGAGTTACAAAAGCTCGAACAGGAATTTCCGGAATTTTACGACCCAAACTCTCCGACGCAACGAGTTGGCGGTGAACCAACTACCGGTTTTAAAACAGTCAAGCATAAATACCCGATGCTATCATTGGAAAAATCCTATAATATTCAAGATTTAAAAGATTGGATTAAGCGGATTTCCAAATTGGTTGATAAAAAATTTACCTTTTGTGTCGAATTAAAATATGACGGTGTCTCATTAAGCAATCAATATATCGATAAAAAACTGGTGCAATCCTTAACCCGCGGTGACGGCATTTATGGTGATGATGTCACCAATAATGCACGCACAATCAGGACCTTACCTTTGGTTTTACGAGGCGATGATGTGCCTCACGAAGTTTTTGCACGTGGTGAAGTATTAATCTCAAGAAAAAACTTTGAACGTATCAACCGCGAACAAGCCGAAAAAGGTGAAACCACATATATGAATGCGCGCAATTTGGCTGCCGGCACTCTAAAATTACTCGACCCGAAAATTGTTGCCCAACGGCAATTGGATTTTGTGGCTTATTTTATGCTGGGCGAAGACTTACCGGTTGATAATCAATATGATGCCTTAAAAAAACTGGAACAATGGGGATTTTTTGTGCCACATGATTATATCAAAGCTACCAACTTGGATGAAATTATGGATTTTATTCTCGACTGGGGTGTCAAACGTTTTGATTTTCCGTATGACACCGATGGTATAGTAGTCAAAGTCAACGAATTTGATATTCAAGAAAAACTGGGTTATACTGCCAAATCTCCCCGATGGGCAATGGCATATAAATTTCCGGCAGAACGCAAACTGACCAAATTATTGAGCGTTGATTTTCAAGTAGGACGCACCGGAAAAGTGACGCCTGTTGCCAATCTGGAACCGGTTAAACTCGCCGGAACCATTGTCAAACGGGCAACTTTGCACAACGAAGACAATATGAAAAAACTCGACTTGCATGAAGGTGACTATGTCTATGTCGAAAAAGCCGGCGAAATCATTCCGCAAGTTGTCGGGGTTGATAAATCGAAACGACAACCCGGTGCCAAACCTATCAAATTTATTGATCATTGTCCGGTTTGCAATACGCCGTTAATCAAACAAGGCGCCGATTATTTTTGCGTCAACACCACCACTTGCGAACCCCAAATTAAAGCTCAAATAGAACATTTTGTCAGTAGAAAAGCTATGGATATTGACGGCTTAGGACCTGAAATTATCAATTTGTTATACAAAAACGGGTTGATTCACAATGTCGCAGACCTTTACGATTTAAAAGTCGATGATTTGAAAGATTTGGAAGGCTTGGGACAAAAATCGGCGCAAAATATCATTCATAGTATTCAAGCCTCTAAAAAACAGCCTTTTGAAAGGGTTTTATATGCTTTGGGCATACGGCATGTCGGTGAAAATGCCGCCAAATTAATTGCCAAACATTTTAAAAGTATCGACCGGTTGATGCAAGCCTCTCCGGATGAAATTACCGCTATTAAAGGCATTGGCGAGAAAATTGCGGAAAGCATCAAAACCTATTTTTCAAACCCTGATAATATTGAATTAATCAATCGTTTGAAACAAGCCGGATTGCAGTTTGAGGTAGCTCATGAAGAAGAGCCGGTTATAGATAAATTACATGGTAAAAAATTTGTGATTTCAGGTACTTTTGAACATTTTTCACGCGATGAACTCAAACAAAATATTGAGCATAACGGCGGCAAAGTTGTCAGTTCGGTGAGTAAAAATACCGATTATCTTCTAGCCGGAGATAAACCAGGTCCGTCAAAAATCAGTAAAGCTAAAACTCTGGGAATTCCTATCATTTCCGAATCAGATTATTTGAAGATGATAGAATAAAATCTACATGAATAAAATAATAAAATACACCAAAACTTGCCCCACTTTTGTAGGGGAAATAATTATTTAATCTAATTTTATCACAACATCTGTTAAAAATCAAAATATAAAATTAACATATCAAGTTTAAAAGAACATTGCAAATTTTAATCAATCACAAACTTTATTTTGACTGTCGAAGAAACCTTAATTTTATCAAAATTTATATTTCTTTCACCGTAAATAGCTTCACTAAATCTATGTGCTTTGTATCCAAAAACGGTACTTGTTCCTCTAATCATTAAACCAGAAGCACTTCCCGGATCTCCTTGGATTTGACCTGAATTATCAGAAAACAAATCGGTTATATAAACAGCTTTAATCAATTTTTGATGCAATGGTGCTAACATGGCTTTTGCTTGTGCAATAGCTTTATGAACCGCCCTGCTTTTTAACAAAATTTTTAATTGTTCCATTTTGGAATATTCCTTTTTCTCAATAAAAACATTGGATATATTTACTGATTCGAGACCGGTAATAACCTTTCCGGCAGTTTGAGCATCATAAACTAATAATGTAAAAGATTTGCTCTTAATAACATCAGCGCCTCTTAAAAAGTGGGTTTGAAAATTACTATAAATTTCATCTAATGTTAACTGTGTAGACACATCGATTCCAAGTTCAGTCAACTTGTTTTTTAAACGTTTTTCAGACTCTTCAACAGAAATTTTATTTTTTGTATCTTTTTCGGTTAACAAAATAGATAAATAAATCCGGTCTGGAGTTACTAATGTGTCAACCGTTGCTGCCGTATTTAAATAAGCGAGGTTTTTATCTTGATTGGTCTGTGCATAAATATTAATAGGGAAAAATAAAATTACCAAGACATTAATAAGTGTTTTCATCTGTTTATTTTTTTAAATTTATCTTAATGTTCCCGACAGCCGTCGGGATAACCTTTGATGATTAAAATAATCATTAGGTTGTGTGTTTAATGATTATTTTAATCATGTCGGTTTCATATAA
>JALVEJ010000212.1 GCA_027031025.1 Flavobacteriales bacterium
TATCCAAATATTGTGATTGCAACGGATGATATGTATGAGTCAGCTTTATTTGAAGGGAATGAATTTTTCAATATCGTTAATGCAATTCCTGAGCTTTATGAGCGTACTGTGGTGATGAACGGCGTTTCAAAAGCGTATGCAATGACAGGTTGGCGAATTGGTTATGCAGGTGGCCCTGTTGAATTGATTAAGGCAATGAAAAAAATCCAATCACAAAGCACTTCTAACCCAACCTCCATTTCTCAAGTTGCCTCTATTGCGGCACTAAACGGTGATCAAAGTAGTATTAAAATCATGATGGAAGCTTTTAAAAGACGACACGATTTTGTGGTTAAAGCCTGTAATGAAATAGACGGCATTGAGTGCCTGCCATCCGATGGTACTTTTTACAGCTTCCCTAATGTAGAAGGACTTATTGCACGTCTTGAAGGCGTTAATAATGATGCAGAGTTAGCAACTTATCTACTAGATAAAGGGGTTTCATTGGTTCCAGGTAGTGCATTTGGATTAGAAGGGCATATTCGAATCTCTTATGCAACAAGTATGGAAAATCTTAAAAAAGCAATGGGAAGAATTGCGTCTATTTAATAATAAAAATAAGAGTGTAATATGAATTCTATTATGCATTGGACACCCTTCATATATCTAAAAAGTAGTTTACACTTTTTCCACCACCTCATTGCGAGGAGCTTTAATTAATGGGTGTCCTGTTATTTTGGAAACGAACTAGCAAATAAGCTCTTAGACGGCTAGAGCCGTCAATATAAATTACAAGGCTGGAGCCTCGTAACTAGGAGAAGTATGCTGGACGGGTTTTGCAAACCCGTCCAAATGTTTCGGGACATATCGTTCGTTCCCCAATTATTTTCGAAGGTATTGGTTTCCTGCAAGGTTTTTTAAAACGTTGCGACGGGGAAACATGTCCCATCGCGCTAAATTTCTCTACTCTAGATTTCTTTTGTAGCCAAAATATGTGTCATTTTTTTATTTAAAATAGCACAATCTAATAGACCTTCATTAGTACCTGTATAAGGAATAAACTCAAACTTTTGTCCCATTAACTCAGTCGCCATTTTTTGCATTAACATTGGCTTATTTCTTGAACGTAAATCACCTATTTCAATCACTAGCGTACTCTTTCTTGCAAATAAGCTGTTATGTAATCCACTCCCTGAAACAGAAGCTAAGACCTCACAATTAGCATAGCAAAAAAGTTGCTGATCAATTGGCATTGTTTCAGGATATAAAATCTCAAAACCTATTTTTTCAAAAACAGTTTCTAATTCTTTTAGATTAATAATACGCTTGAAATATTTCTGCTTACGAGAAATAAAATAACGTTTTTGATAGTTATTTTTCTCATGATATTTTCGAATAGCATTATAAACTGGTCTAACACCTATATTAACACTATTGTTTAAAATCCACCCTTGCTCAGGTATTATTATTTTTCTAAAAACAGTAGGTTGGACACAAACATTAACATGCTTAGTCGATATACCAATAATATTTAACATATAGACCTGGTAAGACTTAATAATTATTTTCTTTTTGTCGAAAACAAAAGGCATTGCCATTATCTTATTATATTGATAAGTTTTATAATTCCAAAAGCGTGATAAACCTTCTGTAATAAAGTGCCCATAATGACCAAACCAATTTCCTATATATAAAACAGTTGTTAACTCAATATTACAAGATGGCAATGGCCTATAATATTTTCCCATTAATAAAGAAAAAAAATACTTGGCTAATATTAAAGAAAGTCGCCTATATGATAATGACGGTAATTGATTAGAATTAACTTCCAACACATGGTCTCCGCCTATTCCACCAATTCTTTCTGATACTGCTATTTTTTTTCCTTTTTGGTTATAGACACATCCTTGAGAGTAGAAACGTGACTCTTTATTTGTAAGCTCCAACATGCTATTATTTTTTGAACGGACGATCATAAAATCACTTGTAAATGCATTATATTCAACAATACACACTAGTTTTTTTCTTGTAATCAACACAAATAAACTCTTAATTTTATATTCAATTTTTAGTATACATAATAATTAAAAGACACCCAAGAAAAAATACTAAAAATAGCTATAGATATTCAAGTATTAAATTTCTCCTCACAGCCATAGGCTGTGAAAGAAAAATATTTAGTATAATTATGGGTGTCCTATTACTTCCCGCTTCAAAAAACTGATTACTCACTAAAAATATGCTGGACGGGTTTTGCAAACCTGTCCAAATGTTTCGGGGCATATCGTTCGTTCCCCAATTATTTTCGAAGGTATTGGTTTCCTGCAAGGTTTTTTAAAACGTTGC
>JALVEJ010000213.1 GCA_027031025.1 Flavobacteriales bacterium
TTCTTTTTGTGAATACAAAATATAAATTCCTAAAAAAAATGAAGCCAACCCCATACGATACCAAGTTAAGGATAAGTAATTTAAATGAATCAAAGCGCCTAATACGGCAGTAAATCCCCATATGAAAATGATAACATGCAACCTGACATACGACTGAAGTTGTGACATCTATTTTTTTTGATGTAAAATTACGGAAAAAGTGGAAGCTAAACCGGTTGAAAAATTGGAATTGAAATTTTTGTGACCTAATATCAATAACAACTTTATTTTACAAAAACTTCAAAATTTAAATAGCATTTTTTATCTTTGTAAACCAACTATAATTAACCAACTCAATGACACATCCCATTAAAACTTACAAAGACTTTTATCCGTTTTATTTATCGGAACATCAAAATCCTGTTAACCGAATCTTGCATTTTACCGGAACTTTTTTAGTATTTGTCTGCCTTTTTTTAGCCCTTTATACCGGAAACTATATCTATGCCATTTTAATTCCGGTTGTCGGCTACGGATTTGCTTGGCTTGGACATTTTGCTTTTGAAAAAAATAAACCCGCCACGTTTAAGTATCCGCTTTGGAGTTTGATATCCGATTTTAAAATGTTTTTTCAAATTATAAGCGGACAAATTCCGATTAATCCGGCTAAAAAATAGTCGGGATGATTATTGAATTTTGAATATGTAACCGGGGATATTAGATTTAGCCGGAAAATTGTCAAAAGAAACCAAAATCCTCCAAGATATTAGCCGTTTTTCCGAAAAAATTCACTCAAAACAATTGCCGTTGCAACAGAAGCATTCAAGCTTTCTGCCAAGGCGCCGGGGGCTTTTGGTATATGTAATCGATGCGATGTTAAAGCTGCAATTTCGGGTTTGATACCGTTGCCTTCATTTCCTATAACAATAACCGCATCAACAGCTAAATTACTTTGATAAATATTTTCGCCCTTCAAAAAAGTGCCGTAAACCGGTAAGTTTATCTGTTTTAAAAAAGCTTCTAAGTTCGTATAAATAACCGAAATATTTGCCAAGGCTCCCATAGTGGCTTGCACCACTTTCGGATTGTAACAATCCACTGTGTTTTCTGAGCAAACAATTTGCCGAACCCCAAACCAATCGGCAGTGCGGATAATGGTGCCTAAATTGCCCGGATCTTGCAGATCATCCAAGGCTAAAATTAAGCCGCTTGATGGCAAGCTTGCTTTTGACCGAATTTTAAATACAGCCAAAGCATCTTTTGGATGTTTGAGTGCGCTGATTTGTTTTAATTGTTTGGCTGTAACCGGTTCAATCTTGAAAGGAACAGAAACATTTTCGGGTTGTTTGGTGGCAAAAATGGTCTGCGGCAAATAATCGGCTTTGATAAAATCCAGAATACTTTTCCAACCTTCAACTATAAAAACACCATATTGTTTCCGGTATTTTTTTTGATGTAATTGTTTGATAAATTTAATGTCGGCTTTGGTTATAGGCATGGCTTTTGTGTTGAAAAGGTTGAAAAAATTGCATTATTAAATATCGACAAAATAAATTACTTTTGTAAGATTGGTAAATTTATGAAATTACGCACAAAAATATTATTATTTTTTGTAACGGGCTTGTTGTTGAGTTCTTGCAATTTGTATCGCAAAATCCCCCACGGAAAATATTTATTGAGAAAAAACATCATTTATGTCGATCAAAAAAAAGAATCCTCTGACAAAATTAACAGTTTAATTGTCTTACAACCCAATGCTTATATATTGGGCTATCCGTATTTGGCAGATTTATATATGCTAGCCGACCAACATCCCGATCAAACATTTTTTCGTTGGGTTCAAAAACATCCCAAAACGTACCAATTATTAGCTAAAACCCTGTCTCGAAAACAAATCATTCAGCTACAATATTATTATCGTGATATCAACAAGACCATTCAAAAAGTGGGTAAACCACCGGTCTTTATAGATACCAACAAAATCAAATTATCATCGGATTTATTAAAGTATTATTTTGTTAATCATTCCTATTTAGATGCGCAATCGGCTTATAAAATTGATACTATTGACAAACATAAAGCTAAGGTTATTTACCATATTACTAAACATCAACCTTATATCATTGAAAAATACGAGCAACATATTCAATCGCCATATTTGACAAAATTATATCAAAAATACCGGTCAAAAAGTCCCATAAAACCCCGAAAACCCTATAACCGAGATGATTTTGTTCAAGAAAAAGAAAATTTAGTCAATCTGTTTAGAAATAAAGGGGTCTATCACTTTCAACCCTCTTATGTCAATTTTGATTTGGTTTATGACAGTCTCCCTGACAAGCATTT
>JALVEJ010000214.1 GCA_027031025.1 Flavobacteriales bacterium
GGATAATTGAAAATTTCCGGTGAATCAGGCGTCACGACTGCCGGTTTTTCATCGATAACGGTATGAATATGCTTATTGGAAAATTGAATCAAATTCGGAAGAGAGGTTGTGATATTAGCATACCAATCTCCCCCACCTTTATATTTTAGCAAGGCAATTTGTTGTGCCTGTAAAGGTGAAAAAAATAAAAATAGTAAGATAAATAATAAGGTTTGAATTTGAAGCATTCTTTGTTTTAATTATTCATGATCATCTTGACTAACAGAAGAGCCACTGCCTCCGGTTACCATTTTATATACGACCAAGGCTAAAATGATAATCACTAAAAAGAAAAGTGCTCCGAAAATATTCCCTAAAGTCCACATGCTTGAATTGTCAGAAGCTAAGTATAACATAATTAAGTGTTTTTTTTGGTTATTTGTTACAAATTTACAAATAATATTTTAATTGATAAGCTTAATTTCCGATTGTGGTATCCAAGCTTTTTTGCCATCGGGTAATTTGACCAAATACCAATCGCTGTCTTTTTTTATAATTTTAATTTTGGCCCCTTCATGCAAGGTGATCACGACATCAGATGTCAAATTGGGTTCAGTCATCAAATCAACCTTTGACGGAAAAATGATAGCATATTGTTCTTGTGACAATTTTTTGCCATAACCGGCATTATACCATGTAAAAATTAGTAAAAATAAACTAAGCCATATACCGACAAAACTAAATCGTTTGGTATTGGTATTTTTGGTAAATAAAAAAGTTGCAAAGGCTAAAAATCCGAAAAAGGCACTCAAAATCACTAACCATGCCCAAGTGTTGTAACCGAATAATTTGTTAATCTTTTTTTTCGTGCGTAACAAAACACTTTCGGGAACTTGTTCAATTTTATCCAATTTCATCCGGTTTGCCAATTGTAAATTGTAACGGATATCTTCATCCTCAGGTTTTAATCTCAAAGCTTTTTCATAATAATAGATTGATGGGGCTATCCGGTTGAGTTTATAGTAAGCATTGCCCAAATTAAAATATAATTCCGGCGCAATACTATCTGTTTGCAAAGCTTTTTCATAGGCTGTGATAGCCGCTTGATAATCGCCTTTTTTATAAGCTTCATTACCTTTTTTAAAGAATTCTTTTGCACTTTGTGCTTGCAACAAGAACGTGACTAAAAAACCTGTAATGAATAGTATTTTTTTCATTTTTTTTGTTATTTGTTTATACTGATGAATTGATGAATTGATGAACTGATGAATTGATGAATTTATGCTGCATCATAAAATGCTTTGTTTTTTTGATAATTCTTTATTATTTCATACATTAATTCTGCTTCTAATCTGTGGAATTGAGGAATTGTTTCATTTCGACAGAGCGAGCGACGAGAAATCTCATTTTCAATTCTCCGTTTTCAATTTTCAATCCTTAATGAATATAGACTTATCCTCAATGAGTATCGGAGCAGGCTAGTTATGCCTCTTTCAAAATGATAAACGTTTTTTTATCCTTCATCCTACGCGTACTTTATCGCTTTTCACTAATCTATTCTATATTCTACTAATAAATCCTTTACACTCAGACCTCACAGGTTATCAAAACCTTTCAGGTCTTTTCACGCTTCGAATTTTACCACTTGGCGCGCTCCACTTATATGGCATTCATTAATTTTTCGGCATCTGCAAAATCATCTTCCATTTTACCGGTGGTTGCCGGGGCATAGCGTGCCATATCACAGCGGTTGAGCAAATCTATTAACATATCTATATTTTCTTTGCTGACGTTTTTATCTTTTAATTTTTGCTTAATGACTTCTCTGGACATCTCGGCGGTATCAATGTGTAAACGGGCTTTTAAGAAATTATGCAGGGCTTTTTCGAGCTTGGCATAAAAGGCTTCTTTATTGCCGATAGATTTTTTAGCTTCTTTTAAAAATTTGGTCGCTAAATTTTTTGTTTTTTTGCGTTTTTCATATTCGGCATCATAAGTTTTGTTAGATTGATATTTATAATAACCAAAACTCAGCAATGCCAGAAGAAAAGCCAAACTTATCAGTGTATAAAACCATTTGCTTTGATAAAAATCAAGTTTATGCTTACTTGTAAAATGCGCTAGTTCTTTGATAAATCTGAAATCAACGGCATTGTTATTAGTCGGATTTGCTGAATTACTTGTAGTGGTATTTTGAACGACGGCATTACTGCTACCGGTGACAAAAAGAACAATATCATCAGAAGTTTTGGTGATATATTGACCTGATTTGGGGTCAAAATATACAAAACGGACGCCGGGAATGATGAATTTTCCGGCTTGATTCGGAACTATAATATAATCGTCTTTCACCAATCCGCGATTGCCGGCAAAGGTCGTTTGCACTTGTTCGGTATGTTTAGGATCATATACTTCCAAACCATCCGGCGCTTTAAGTTTGGGCAAATCAAACAACTTTAAGTTGCCTGTGCCATTAACTTGCACACTGATATTGACCGGTTCGCCGGTTTTTACTTGATTGTTGTCGATGACGGTCTTAAAGTTAAATTGTCCAACGGCACCCGAAAAATCAATAGGTTGATTCGTTTTTGGTAAATCTTTAACCCGTAAAACTTTTTTACCTGAGGTCAATTTGACCCGTTGCACTTCGTAGTCGGGAACACGCATCCCAAAAAAGTTACGATATACCGGTACTTGCAGGTCTATTTGTAAGGTCAATGGTTTGACTGTCAGTTTACCGGCATGTTGCGGAAACAAGAGTTTTTTTCGTAATATATAATATATGTATGGTTTGCCGTTGACTTCGCCTTCAAAAGGACCGGCAATTTTTTTGTCAACATCTTGGGCCCAAAAACCATTAAACTCAGGTTGGCTGGTTTCGTTGTAATTTACGACACCGTAATTTCGGGGAATATAAAGTTTGTATACCAAGCCGACTGCTTCATTGACATACGGATTGGTTTTGGTCAGTTCTGCTACCAACAGCGCATTGTCAACATTATCTTTGACCGTGATATTGTTGTTTTTAGGACTGTTGGGTGACGTGCCGGGATAGAGCGTATTATTCCGGTTAACTTCTCCTTTAACAACTTTAATGCTTACCGGCTGGGTTTGATAGGTTTTGCCATTGACTTTTATACTTGCCGGTCCTATGGTATAAGTTCCGGGTTTGACCGGTTGCAAAATATATGAATAAGTAAAACTCGATGACGACCGCCCGTTGATAAATGAATATTCTTGCGATGTGCTCGGACCCATAATTTTTCTAAATCCTTCAAATGCCGGCGGTGTGAAATTGCTTTGATCGAGACTGCCATTATTAGATGACAGCACAAAACTTACCCGCAAACGATCACCAGTGCTCAATTGGTTTTTTGAAACACGGGTTTTAAAGCTGACCTGCGCTTGGATGGGTACCGAAATCAAAAAAATGAATGATATGGTAAAGAGCCATTGTTTCATGTCGCATTTATTTCTAGCTATTTGTTAATCTCATTTCACACTTTTTGGTTTTCAATTACTTTTTTTCCAAGTATCTCTCAGGGTTACGGTTCTGTTAAATACCAAATTGCCGGGTTTTGAGTCGGGGTCTACTACAAAATAGCCCAAACGGGTAAATTGGAATCTGTCACCCGGTTTGGCGTCTTGCAAATTTGGTTCCAAACGGGCTTTTCTGTCAATTTGTAAGCTATTGGGGTTTAAAAACTCTAAAAAATTTCTGTCTTTATGTCCGTCAGGAGCTTCATCTATGAACAATCTGTCATAAATTCTGATTTCTGCCGGTATGCTGTGTTCGGCTGTAACCCAATGCAAGGTGCCTTTAACTTTGCGTTTGCTTTCGGGAGTGCCGCTACCGCTTTTGCTTAAAGGATCGTAGGTAGCGTGTATTTCGACAATATTGCCGTTTTTATCTTTGACTACACTTTCGCCTTTGATGATATAGGCATTTTTTAGCCGGACTTCTTTGCCGAGTGTCAACCGGAAAAACTTGCGATTGGCACTTTCTTTAAAATCTTCGCGCTCAATAAATAGTTCACGCGCAAAAGGGATTTCTCGGTAGCCGGCGCTGTCATCTTCCGGATTGTTTTCGGCTTTGAGGTATTCTACTTTGTCTTCGGGATAATTATCGATGATTAATTTTACCGGATTTAAAACAGCCATTCTACGGGGAGCTATTTTATTCAAATGTTCACGTGCGGCAAATTCCAATAAGGCGACATCAGTCACATTTTCACGTTTGGAAATGCCCGACAATTCACTAAAATTGATAATAGCTTCAGGCGTATAACCCCGACGACGTAAGCCGGAAATGGTAGGCATACGCGGGTCGTCCCAGCCATTGACGTGACCTTCTTCAACCAATTGCAACAATTTGCGCTTACTCATAACGGTATAACTCAGATTACGACGGGCAAATTCGCGCTGTTTGGGTTTGAGACCGCCTCTATAAACTTGCTCTATAAACCATTCATACAACGGGCGATGAGATTTAAACTCCAAAGTGCAAAGCGAATGCGAAACTTGTTCCAAATAATCGGACTGTCCGTGTGTCCAGTCATACATCGGATAAATTTTCCATTGGTTGCCGGTGCGGTGATGCGCCCGGTGCAAAATACGATACATAATGGGGTCGCGCATGTGCATATTGGGTGATGCCATATCAATTTTGGCACGCAAGACCATGGCACCTTCTTCAAACTCGCCTTTGTTCATGCGTTCCAACAAATCCAAACTTTCAGCCGCCGGTCTGTTGCGATAAGGGCTTTCGATGCCCGGTTGTGTAGGTGTGCCGCGTTGTTCGTTAATTTTTTCTTGGGGTTGCTCATCGACATAGGCTTTGCCTTGCTTGATCATATCGACCGCCCAATCATATAATTGTTGAAAATAATCGGAGGCATACAACTCTTTGTCCCACTCAAATCCCAACCAAGCAATGTCTTTCTTAATGGCATCGACATATTCCTGCTCTTCTTTTGCCGGATTGGTGTCGTCAAAACGCAAGTTAACCGGGGCTTGATATTTTTGTCCCAAACCGAAATTCAAACAAATAGACGCCGCATGTCCTATGTGCAAATAGCCATTCGGTTCGGGGGGAAATCTAAAACGTAATTGGTCTTTGGATAAACCGTTTTTTAAATCTTCTTCGATAATTTGTTCAATAAAATTTAAGGATTTTTTATCTTCTGCCATGTTCATAATTTTTATCTTGACAAAAATACAATATTTTAAGGCTTTATGATATTAAATATTAGTTAAATGTCTGATTGATGATTTTAAAAACATGCATTTTAAGTCAAAATTTTGTTAATTTTGGATGATTGGCAGCTTTTTTTTGATGTCAATGTTGAGGAAATAAGGCTTGATTTTATTTTGTTCATACGAAACAATATAGAGCCATTTTTTCTTTTCTATGTTGTGTTTTTTTTTTGTAGTTTTGTTGCTAAAGCAAAATCTTATACAATGAAATTTAAACTTTTTTTAGTTTTTAGTTTTTTGTGGTTTGGTCTTCAAGCACAAGAAACGAAGTTTGCCTCTACAACGTATCTTTATAAAGGACGATTTAATTTTGGCATTAGTTCTAATGGTCTGGGATTTGTCAGATCCAGCAGCAAATCATCTAACAGTCAAAGTGGTTATTATAATGAGCATACCTCAAAATCTTCTGTTTTCATATTAGGATTTAATGCCGGTTATTTAGTGACTGAACATTTACAAGTTGGGCTATTTAGTGATTTAAATTTGGTTAGCGCCTTTTCAAATACCACAACTAAACATTTTGGCATAGGTCCCAAAATCAATTACTATTTTAAAACAAAATCTGATATATCGCCTTTTGTTTCTGTTTCCGGTGGTTATTTTTTGGAAGAAAATTATTGGTTTACCAAAAAAGGTTATGATTGGGGTTTAGGCGCCGGTCTTTCATATTTTCTCAATAAATATATTGCTATTCAAGGGTTGTTACAATATCAAAAAAAGCATTATGAAGTAAGTTATCCTAATTTATTGGATATAATTGATGATCCGGCTTTTGATATAAAAAAGAATTTTTTTACATCCCAACTGAATTTCAATTTTGGTTTTTCTGTCTTTTTTTAGGTCAAAAATAACTATTTGATAATTTTATATTAAAAAAACACATCATGAAACAATATACCTATACCATCGTTCTGTTTTTAAGTGTGCAACTTTGGGCGCAAGAGGCACCAAACAATGTTCCGGACAATTTGAGCAAAGGGCATTTCTTGATAGGCTTATCAAGTACTAACTTTAATATTCAGTATATACTCGATAGTGATGAACCCGGACAAAAAGGAGAAAGCTTTTTTTCGGGAGACTTAAGTGCTTTATATTTAACCTCTAAAAATTTTGGTGTCGGGGCTTTTATAGGTTATCGATATAATGATTTTTTAGAGTTGAATCACGATAAACGGTATTATTTGGTTATAGGACCGCAATTGCGCGTTTATTTTAATTCCAAAGGAAAAATTGTGCCGTTTTTTGAAGCCGGTGCCGGATATCTCGACTTTTTAAGATTAGATGCCAATGGCTTTATGTTCAATGCGGCACTGGGAAGTTCATTTTTTCTTAACAAATATGTTGCGCTGGATGCCGGATTAAATTTTACGCATTTAAACACCACTTACAATGTTCCACCTAATAATAACTCTCCAACCGGTTCGGTTACTACTAACGGATTCGGACTTGAATTAGGATTATCTTTATTTTTGTAAAGCCATTAAACATTAATCTGCAATAGCCGTATGTGTAAAAAAAATGAAATAAGAAAGATATAAACGGAAAGATATGCTGGTATTCTTATTTTTTTGTATTTTTACGCATCCGTAATTAGATTGTATGCGCGTCCTGTTTTTTATTTTTTCGGCTATTTTTACATTAAATATAATAACGGCACAAAATTCGCAAGCGCCGGTTGAGATTTATTTAAAGCAAGGCAAAGATAGTATCCGCTTGAATAATAATACGGTCAAGCTCAAAAAAGAGCCTTTTACTTTAATTTTTGTCTATAATAATCCGGAAAAATATAATGGTGTTTATGTAAACACTTCTTTTACTCGCGATTACTACAAAATGGATGCGTCGGAGACTATCAAAGATTTGAATTATTTGCCGCAAAAAGTCTATTCCGAACACAAATTTAATCCCAACAAAGAATTGAAAGTCAATCCGGAGTTCTTTCAATATTTTGGTTATAATCCTAATGCCAATTGGAACAAATTTGACCGTCTAATCAAAAAAGATGGTAAAATTATTGCCTATCGCAAGGTCAAAAACTTTTATTTGGTTGATGAAAAAGAGAATATTCCCATTGAAAAGATGCGGTTTAGTATTTTTATGATTTTTGAAGTTATCAATCAAAAAACCGGACATTTTTTTAACCGGGAAGTTTATCGCACCAAAGCCAAATTGAAGTTTTAATTTAAAAATGTTTAAAACCTCAAAAATATCAAGGTTTCAATCATTCTTTTTACGAATCATATAAACAGGTAAAATTTTAGTAGTTTGTCTAATGTTAAAGTCCAAATCGGATATCAAATTGTTAAATAAATGGTCAAAAGTATCAATTTGGATGTTCCAATCATAGACATTATTATTCTGACCTTCATAAACGAATATCCAAGGCGTTTTCTCAGACATTATACGGGCTAATTGTCCGGGAGAAGCATTGTCAATTGTCAAAAAATAGTCGTCCATCATGCTTAAACTTTGTTGTGGCGAATCGGTATATTGATACAAATCCTGACTTAACCAGTTTGACGTATCTTGTTCCTTTAAACTATAAATTTCAATTGCTTTATCAACTATTTCCCATTTCAAGCCGGCAGAACTTAAAAACAATTCGGCAACTTTAGCTTGTCTATCCTCAAATTGAGCATCAAATTTTACTTCATAATATTGTTCAACATCATTTTGAAATAGAATCTGATAAGGTTCTACTTGCAACATTTTAGCCAATATCCTTTTTAAGTTGCCTTGATAGATAATTTGACCAGCTTTAAAAGTTTGTTTATAAGGAATGTCATAATCAAACGTTTTATATTTTAAAGCAAATTTATTTCCGCTAACATATTTTTCCTCCCCAAAATCTGTTGCCTGTTCTTGTAACTTTATACGGTCACTCTTTGCCTTTTTTTGTCCGTATAAGGCGATAAATTTTTTGAGTTTTTGGTCATTCAATTCCCAAGGTTTGCCTTGCCAAATAAGTTTTCCGTTATGATTTAACAAAACGGCAAAAGGTATAGATTTTATATTAAAATAGTCATAATTATAATGTGCCGTATCGTTTGCCGTGTAAAAATCATATTTTTTCTGATTCATAAAATTTCTGATTTTGTTTTCCGGCTCATCGGAAATAAATACAAACAAAACCTTGTCACCGAACCGGTTTTCCAAAGCTTTTGTATGAGGCATTGAGCTGATACAAGGTGCGCACCAAGTTGCCCAAAAATCAATGTAAATCAAAGGTTTTTGTAAAGTTTCTTCATCAGGCTGATGGATCCAATGATTGATTTTTATCTGGCTATAACTCTCAATAACAATTAAAAAGAGAATTAAAAAGTTTAAAAATGTTAATTTTTTTAAAAATAAATCTTTTTTTAACATAAAATTTTTTATATATTTGCGCTGGTTTTTTGATTGTATTAACATCAAAAACCATGCACAAATTTAAAAATAACCAATAAAAAACAAAACAGCATGAAGAAACTATTATTTATTGCTATCGTATTTATGGGACTATCAACTTTTGCACAAGTTGACGGATTACCTCAAAACCCCGATCCGGGAAAATGTTATGTCAAATGTACAACGCCCGATGAGTTTAAAATGGAAACCGTACAGGTTGAAGTTCGTCCGGCTTATAAAGTATTAAAAACAACACCACCCAAATACAAGTGGGTAACTGAAAAAGTTTTGGTACAAGAAGCCAGCAAAAAATACATTTATCATCCGGCAACTTACAAAACCATAAAAGTGCCTTACGTAAAAAAAGAAGCCGGTAAATATTACAAAGTTATGCCCGCTACTTTTAACAATGACACTCAAGAAGTGGAAATTTTTCCGCAAACAGCCCAATGGGAATACTCTTCATATAAAGATTGTGCCAGTGGCAATCCAGATGATTGTAAAACCTTATGTTATGTTGAAAAACCGGCACAATATAAAACCATTCCGGTAAAAAAACTAGCTCAAGACGCTCAAACACAAGAAGTTCCTATTGCCGAGCAAACTGATTACTATTACAAAAAAGTAATTGATCAACCTGCCAGAGTAGAAGAAGTTGAAATTCCGGCCAAATACGCTACTATCAAAAGACAAGTAATTGATGTGCCGGCAAAAGTTATTGAAGAAACCGTGCCGGCAAAATTTGTAGAAGTTAAAAAACAAGTTTTAGTTAAAAAAGGAGGCGTTACTGTCTGGAAAGAAATTGATTGTGGTTTGGTAAAACCCAACAGATTAAATATTCATTGGCCTTTAAACAGCGCCAAATTAACTTCCAAAGCAAAAAGCGAAATTAACCGCGTTTTGATTCCGTTGTTAAAAAATAATCCGGGTACCAAAATCGAGTTATCTTCACACACCGATAGCCGCGGTTCCAAAGCTTATAACAAACGCTTGTCACAAATGCGTGCCGATGCTATCAAAAGCTATTTGATTTCTAAAGGCATTGATCCTAACCGCATCGTATCTATCGGCTATGGTGAAAGCAGATTATTAAATAACTGTTCTGATGGTGTTTCTTGCTCCGAATCACAACATCAAGTTAACCGAAGAACAGAATATAGAATTATCAACAATAATTAATCATTAGATTTTTAATTAAACAACTAACTTCCGTTGCCTGCCGGTAACGGAAGTTTTTTTTGTAAATTAGCCCCACAAAAAAATTCCTGTTTTGGCAAAGAAAGTAACCCCTTTAATGAAACAATACAATAGCATCAAAGCTAAATATCCCGATGCTTTATTACTCTTTAGAGTGGGCGATTTTTATGAAACTTTTGGTGAAGATGCTATTAAAGCCGCTAAAATTTTAGGCATTGTGCAAACCAAACGCGGTAACGGCTCCGAAGCCGAAACGGCTCTTGCCGGTTTTCCGCACCATTCTTTAAACACTTATTTGCCCAAATTGGTCAAAGCCGGCTTGCGCGTTGCCATTTGTGACCAACTGGAAGATCCGAAACTGACTAAAAAAATTGTCAAACGCGGTGTCACCGAAGTCGTAACTCCCGGCGTAGCGCTTAATGATGATGTGCTGGAAGCCAAATCTAATAACTTTTTAGCATCGGTTTTTTTTGACAAGAAAAAAATAGGTATTGCCTTTATCGATATTTCAACAGGAGAGTTTTTAGTTAGCGAAGGCAACAAAGAATATATCGATAAACTTTTGCAAAACTTTAAACCTTCGGAAATTTTATTCAGCTACGCACAACAAAAACATTTTGAAGAAGCTTTTGGAACTGATTTTTACACTTTTAAACAAGACGAATGGGTTTATCAACCCGATTATGCCAACGAACTGCTCAAAAATCATTTTCAAACCGTTAATTTGAAAGGTTTTGGCGTTGCCGACCTTCAAACCGCTTTAATTGCAGCCGGTGCCATTTTACACTATTTGTCCGATGTCAAGCAAAACGATTTAAAACATATCAACAAAATCAGCCGTATTGAAGAAGACGCTTATGTTTGGATGGATAAATTTACCATTCGCAACCTCGAATTATACGGTAGTAATCAACCTAATGCCGTTACACTTCTCGATATTATTGACCAAACTTTTACGGCAATGGGTGGAAGAAACATCCGACGTTGGTTGGCTTTACCATTAAAGGACAAACATAGAATTGATGAAAGGCTTCAAATCGTTGCGCAATTTGTAAATCATCAAGAACTGTCGGCAGATACCGGCAGCCGGCTAAAACAAATAGGCGATATAGAACGTTTGGTTTCCAAAGTGGCTACCGGCAAAGTCAATCCGCGTGAAATGATTCAATTATTACATTCTCTGGATGCCATTATTCCGGTCAAAGTACAATTAGCCAATCAACCGGAACCGGCTTTGCAAAAAATAGCCGAACAGATTAATAGTCTGGATTTGTTACGAGAAAAAATACGTCAAACTGTTAATGAAGAAGCACCGGTAAACCTCCAAAAAGGCAATGTTATCAAAAACGGTGTATCGGAAGCCTTAGATGAACTGCGCCAACTCAAATCGTCATCTAAACAAATATTGGATCAAATTCTGATGCGTGAAATTCAACGCACCGGTATCAATTCGTTGAAAATCGGTTTTAACAACGTATTCGGTTACTATCTTGAAGTGCGAAATACTTACAAAGACCGGGTCCCTGAGGATTGGGTTCGCAAGCAAACTTTAACAGCTGCCGAACGTTATATCACTGAGGAACTCAAAGAACTGGAAGCCAAAATATTGGGTGCAGAAGAAAAAATTTTACAGCTGGAACAAAATATATTTCAACAACTCGTTACATGGCTGCACGATTATATTAAAGCCATTCAAATTAATGCCCATTTGATTGGCGAAATTGACACATACTTGTCTTTTGCCCGCTTGGCAGTCCGTCATAATTATACCAAACCGGAAATTGACCAAAGCTATGATATAGACATTAAAGATGGCCGACATCCGGTGATAGAGCAACAATTGCCCGAAGGCGAAAGTTACATTCCTAACGATATTTTTCTAGACCGTGACCGGCAACAAATCATTATGATAACCGGACCGAACATGTCCGGAAAATCTGCTCTGCTCAGGCAAACTGCTTTAATTGTTTTACTGGCACAAATAGGTAGTTTTGTCCCTGCCAAAGATGCCCGTATCGGGATAGTGGACAAAATATTTACACGTGTCGGGGCTTCGGATAATATTTCTATGGGTGAATCGACTTTTATGGTTGAAATGAATGAAACGGCAAGTATTCTTAATAATTTGTCCGACCGAAGTTTGATTCTACTTGATGAAATAGGGCGTGGCACCAGCACCTATGACGGTATTTCCATAGCTTGGGCAATAGCCGAATATTTGCATGAGCATCCGGCGCGGCCAAAAACCCTTTTTGCGACACACTATCATGAACTCAATGATATGAGTCAAAGCTTTGAACGTATCAAAAATTATAATGTTTCTATCAAAGAAGTTGATAACAATATCATTTTTGTTCGCAAGCTCGTGCCGGGTGGCAGCGAACATAGCTTTGGTATTCACGTGGCAAAATTAGCCGGAATGCCGTTGCGTGTTATCAATAGAGCCAACAAAATATTAAAAGAACTTGAAGCGACCAAACAAAAAGATAATATTAAAGAACAATTGAACCAATCCACCAAGGGCATGCAACTCAGTTTTTTTCAGCTTGACGACCCGCTGCTGGAAGAAATCAAAGAAGAAATACTCGATACCGATATCGATAACCTGACGCCTGTGGAAGCTTTGATGAAACTCAACGAAATTAAACGCATGTTGACCCGAAAACCTAAAAAGTCAAAAACCGGTTAAATATGCCGGGGGGAAAATGTAGATTTAGCGGTATTGAAAATTTTAAAAATAATTTTTTTAGTATTGAATTATTAGTATTTTTGTCCATAAATAATAAAACCAAAAAAGATGACATTTCCTGACAATTTAAAGTATACCAAGGAACACGAATGGGTTAAAGTTGACGGCGATACGGCAACCATAGGTATTACGGATTTTGCGCAAAGAGAATTAGGTGATATAGTTTATGTGGAAGTCGATACCGAAGGCGAAGATTTGGATAAAGATGAAGTTTTTGGCACGGTTGAAGCGGTTAAAACAGTATCCGATTTGTTTATGCCGGTCAGTGGTGAGGTTGTTACTTTTAATGAAGCATTGGAAGACGAACCCGAATTAATTAACAAAGATCCGTATGGCAAAGGCTGGATAATTAAAGTAAAAATGCAAAATCCGGAAGAGCTTGCCGAATTGTTAGATGCCGAAACTTATCAAAAAAATATCAAAGCTTAAGTTTAAAATATTGGCAGTCAGCTATACTTTTTGGTTGACTGCCATTAGCTTGACGCCTTTGGACGGTTTAGATTTACCGTCCTTTTCGTATGCCGATAAAATCGTGCATTTTTTTTTGTATTTTTTTCTTGCACTTTTTTGGTTGTTGGCTTATTCGAAGTGGTGGCGCAGACCGCTTTTTTTTATTTTTATTGTCATTTTGTGGGGCTCCGGTATTGAACTGATACAAGAGTTTTTTATCCCGACCCGCAGTGGTGATGTGCTTGATGCCTTAGCCAATACATTGGGAGCGTTGAGTGGCTTGTTTGTGTTTCATAATTTTGTCACCAAACCGAATCAGACGCCATATTAATTTGGAACCATTAAGAAATTAAGATACATTAAGAAGTCGTTATTAAAACTTAATGTTCTTAAAACCTTAATGTCTTAATGTTGAAAAAAATTGCTAAAACTTTTTATGGGCTTTGTGTCAAAAATTAACAATTTATCTTTAATTTTGATTTCACTAAAAAGCCCATGCGTTTTGCCCGCAACAGGGATAGAAGCGGTAGCCCGGTGCAGTTTCAAACCTATTATTTTGAGACGGGTGGCGGCGACCGTAGGAAGCCCCCGCACCGGCTACAAAATAAAGGCTTTGAACAAACCGGCTAAAAGCGGATAGCCCGGCTGTTGCTAAAAAATTGTTTATGAAAAAGTTTATTGTTCCGGTTGTGTTTTTTTTCGGTTTTATGGTGTTTGCCCAAAGTGTCGATTCGCTGCATAAACCTAAAATAGGCTTGGTTTTGAGCGGTGGCGGCGCCAAAGGTTTGGCACATATTGGGCTGTTGAAGACTTTGGAAAAATATCATATTCACCCGGATTATATAGGCGGAACGAGTATGGGCGCCATTATTGGAAGCTTGTATGCGACAGGCTATTCTGCTGATCAAATTGACTCGATTTTTCATCGGATAGATTTCGAAAAGATACTTTATAACCAGCTGAATCGTAAGTATTTAAATAATTTTGAAAAAGAACGTGGCAAACGTTTTATTATCAATTTTCCGGTGTCGTTAAAAACGATGAGCGTACAATTGCCAAGAGGTTTGTCCGATTCACAGCAGATGTTTAATTTATTGGCAAAAGTGTTACAGCCGGCGCATCAAGTTGATGATTTTTCACACTTGCAAACCCCATATATTTGTCTGTCAACAGATATTGTAACGGGCAAACAGGTTTTGTTTAATCGCGGATTTTTGCCGGCTGCTGTTACGGCAAGCGCCTTATTGCCAAGTGTTTATAAGCCATTGGACGATGGCGGCAAACTCCTGCTCGATGGGGGTATTGTCAATAATTATCCGGTACGCGAAGTCAAAGATATGGGGGCTGATTTTATCATTGGGAGTGATGTGCAAGGTAAAATTTTGGCTAAAAAAGATATCAAGGATATGGCATCTATTTTAGATCAGATTATAAGTTTTGGTATGTATAAAGAGATGCCTCTAAAAAAGGCTATGACCGACTTGTATATACACCCTGACATTAATGGATTTGGTGTAACAAGCTTTGAAAACATCGACACAATTATAGCGCGGGGAAGCCGGGCGGCGGAACAACAACTACAACATTTTTCCGGTTTGAAACAATTGCAATCTGATAAACCTGTAAAAAAATTACATTATCAAACACCCGATAGTTTATTGTTTGATCGTATTGTGTTAATAGGCCAAAAGAATTTTAACCGTGATTATGTTTTGGGAAAAATAGGTATCAGACCGCATGAAAAAATTTCTTATCATGATTTTTTGGACGGTATTAATAATTTGATTGGCTCGGACAATTTTGAAAAAGTGCATTATCGTTTTAAAAAGGAGCAAGGTTTACAATATTTATATTTAGACCTGAAAGAACGGATGCATAAAGCATCGATGAATTTGGGGTTTCATTATAATGATTTGTATAAAATAAATGTCATTGCCAATTTTCAAAACAAACGGATTTTTACCAATAACGATATGTTGTCGGTGGATGTGATAGGGGGCAATTATTTTCGATATAACTTTGATTATATTATCGATAACGGATTTAAATTGAGTTGGGGTTTTCATAGTGATTTACACCGGTTTGCGCATCGTGTCAATGCCGGCGACTTGTTTGCCGAGCAACACTATTCGGTAAATAAATTGGATTTCAACTTTTATAAAATATCTAATAAATTATATTTTCAAGGCAATTTGAATCATTTTTTGTATTTGAAAATGGGTATGGCGCATCAATATAAAAAATTGTATACCTATGTCTTTTCAAGTCAACAAGATGATGCCTACTATTTTGGCAAGAATCATTATTTTGGCAATTTTGCTTCTGTCAATTTTGATAGTCGCGATGATTTTGACTTCCCGACCAAAGGTTTGTATTTTAAAATCAAATGGGATTATATATGGGGTTCATCCGATTTTTACCGTGATTTTAATCCGTATTCGCTTTATACTTTTAAGTTTAATTGGACACAACGTTTGACCCGGTTTTGGTTGGTGCAACCGCAAGTGGTTTCGGGTTTACATTACAGTAAAGATTATAGTTATGAAAATATTTTTTATGTAGGCGGCATGAACACTTATGACAATTACAACCAAATTTCGGGTTTTAAACCTTTGCCGGTTTTGTCCATTAGCGCAACAAAATTAGGCGCTTTTTCATTTAATAATATTTTTCAACTATATAAAAACCATTTTGTAGAACTGGGTGGACATTTGTTATTTTATGACAAGAGCAATGATTTGTTGCCCGAAAGTTCTAAAAGTTTATATGGTTATCATATAGGTTACGGCTTTAAATCTTTTTTGGGACCTTTTCGAATTAATTTCGGACGTGTGCCACAATGGCAACAAAACACTTTTAACATTGCGCTTGGATATAATTTTTAGGTAAATGAAGTTTTGTCTTTATAGATCAAGATTTCGCTGATGTAAAACACGTTGATAAACAGCAAGTTATGTTTTTTGGAATGGAGTTTGTATGAAGCTGATAAAATAATTATTACTATGAAACAATTTTTTCCACTATTTATTTTTTTCATGCTTTTACAACCGGTTAAGTCACAAGATTTGGCTTACAAACCCGGGGAACATTTTAAGTTCAAAATTCATTATGGGATTTTCAATGCCGGTTATGCTACTTTGGACTTAAAAACCGGTGTTTTTAAAGGTAAAAATTTATATCATGCCATAGGAAAAGGTTGGACAACCGGAATCTCACGTTGGTTTATGGAAGTCAATGATTTGTATGAAAGTTATTTCGATTCTTATAACCGCCCCTATCGTTTTATTAGAAAAATTGACGAAGGTGGCTATACAATGGATAAAGAATTGCATTTTGACGAAACCCGTCACAAAGTTTTGGTGATTAATAAAGAAAAAAATACTGCCAAAGAATATACCACACCGCAACGTGTTCACGATATGGTTTCAGTGTTTTATTATTTGCGAAATTATGACACGTCCAACCTAAAACCCGGTGATGAAATCAGTGTGGATTTATTCTTGGATGAAGAAATTTTTCCGTTCAAACTCAAATTTTTGGGTAAAGATATATTAAATACAAAAATGGGAAAAATTCGCAGTTTAAAATTCAGACCACTAGTGCAATCAGGACGCATCTTTAAAGAAGACGAAAGTTTGACGGTTTGGGTTAGTGACGATCAAAACAAAATGCCATTACTCATAAAAGCCAAATTAATGGTTGGCTCACTCAAAGCCAGCTTAATAGAATATCAAGGTTTAAAATATCCTGTCAATTTTGTAGAAGATTAATCATAAATTTATATCATTCTAACATTATAACTGCCGGACAAAAAGTCCGGTGTTTTTTTATATCTTTACTGCTGTAATTTAAGAGAGATTTTATGCAAAAACTTAATTTTCCGGAATATGATTTCAAACTCAAAAAGCAGGATGGAAAATTGTTGATTTTTGATGTCATTCGAAAAAAAAATGTTGTTTTGACACCCGAAGAATGGGTGCGACAGCACACTTTACAATATTTAATTCACGATAAAAATTATCCAAAAAATTTAATAGCGGTTGAAAAAGAATTACAAATCAATCAAACCAAAAGACGATTTGACATTGTTGTTTTTAACCGGCAAATGCATCCGCAAATTTTGGTAGAATGCAAAGCGCCTTCTGTTAAGATTGCACAAAACACTTTTGACCAAGCCAATCAATATAATTGGTTATTAAAAGCCCCTTTTTTATTTTTGACAAACGGGATGAAACATTATATTTGTCAAATTGATTTTGAAGCCAATCAATTTAGATTTTTAAAAGAATTACCGGAAAATCGCTCATGAAAATTGCAGTCGTCATCTTAAACTGGAACGGACAAAAGTTGCTTAAAGAATTTTTGCCCTCTGTGGTTCAATATTCTCGAGAAGCCGCCGTATATGTTATTGATAATGCCTCAACCGATGATTCAGTATTATATATTAAAAATAAATTTCCTGATGTCCAATTGGTGCAACTGGATCAAAACTATGGTTATGCCGGTGGCTACAATCGTGGATTGCAACAAATAGATGCCGATATTTATGCGCTGGTTAATTCGGATATCGAAGTAACTGCGAATTGGTTATTGCCTGTTTTATATACATTTGAGAAGGAATCTGATACAGTAATCATTCAACCTAAAATCAAAGATTACAAGAACAAAAAAAAGTTTGAATATGCCGGCGCTGCCGGTGGATTTTTAGATTTTTTCGGGTATCCTTATTGTGATGGACGCATCATGTTCAATGTTGAAGAAGACAAAGGACAATATAACCAACCAAAAGAAATATTTTGGGCTTCCGGTGCTTGTTTTTTTATCAGAAAAGAGACCTTTGACCAGCATAAAGGATTTGATGAAAGTTTTTTTGCGCATCAAGAAGAAATTGATTTGTGTTGGCGTATTAAACATACCGGAAAACAAGTAAAATATGTTTCCGAATCGGAAGTGTATCATTTGGGCGGTGCCAGTTTAGATAAGCAAAGTCCGTTTAAAACCTATTTAAATTTTAGAAACAACTTGATGATGCTGCTCAAAAATTTACCGGCATTTCTTGTTTTTCCGGTCATTTTTAGCCGTTTGATTTTAGACGGATTAGCCGGTATCGTTTTTTTGTTACAAGGCAAACCCCAACATACTTGGGCAGTGGTTAAAGCGCATTTCGGATTTTACAAACGTATACCCGAAGTTTTAAGAAAAAGACCCGAAAAGATTATTAAAAAATATTATAACCGAATTAGTATTTTCATAAAATGAAAGCAGACAATTTTGAAAAAATAACCGAAAAAGAATCGTTATATGATCATTTGGAACAAATGAGCATACGTGAATTATTGATCAATATCAACAATGAAGACAAAAAAGTGCCTTTTGCAGTTGAAAAAGCCATTCCGCAAATAGAAGCTTTGGTTGAGCAAGTGGTTGACAAACTCCAAAAAGGCGGCAGATTGTTTTATATTGGTGCCGGCACTAGTGGCAGACTGGGTATTTTAGATGCCAGTGAATGCCCGCCAACTTTTGGCGTAGAAGACGATTTGGTAGTAGGATTGATTGCCGGTGGTGATGCTGCCATAAGAAAAGCCGTAGAAGAAGCAGAAGATAGCACTACACAAGGTTGGCAAGATTTGTTAGATAAGAATTTTAGTAACAGAGATGTTTTGGTGGGCATTGCTGCCTCAGGCACAACGCCTTATGTCGTTAGCACGGTCCAAAAAGCCCGTGAAATGGGCGCGGTAACCGGTTGTATCACCATGAATCCGGGTAGCCCTTTGGAACAAGCTGCCGAATATCCTATAACGGTTGTTGTGGGACCGGAATTTGTAACAGGTAGCAGCCGGATGAAAGCCGGAACGGCTCAAAAACTGGTATTGAATATGATTTCTACCAGTAGTTTAATCAAACTGGGACGTGTCAAAGGTAACAAAATGGTTGATATGCAATTAACCAATGCCAAGTTGGTGGACCGCGGCACTAAAATGATTATGGATGAAACCGGTTTGTCCTATAAAGAGGCTCGACAATTGCTTTTAAAAAATGGTAGTGTGCGTCTGGCTTTAAAGAATTATTTTAATCATAAATGATGTTTAAAAAACGGCATTAATATTCCAAAATTCAACGAAATCAGCATTTTCTTCAATTTTAACTTATTATATGTATAAAATTCTTTTAATAATTGGAGGGAATCTTTAAGGATTCTCCATTTTTTCTTATTGAATATTTTAAAAAATGCTGTTTATGAGTTATAATATGCTGTTTATGTAAAAAATTAAGCCGTTTATAATTTTTTTTGCAATTTTTTAGGTAACTTTTGTAACTTTGCCCTGTTTTATATTGTTAACCTAAAATTTGTATTACTATGAAAAATTATGCTCTCCTCTTCTTTTTAGCTTTGAGTATTGTGTCTTGTACTTTAAAAGACGATTTTAAAGACTTGGACAAAGAAACTGCCATTGGATTACTAACCGCTCATAAATGGCATGGTGTAAAAGCGACCAGATATTTAAATGACAAAGAACAAAGTAGCCAAGATTTGTCAAAACAAATGGTAACTTTTAATACCGAACGTGATTTTATTAAAACAGTCAATGGGGTAGTTGTTATTGATGGAAATTGGCACTGGATGGATAATCCGGAGATTCCTACCGTCATGATACAATATCCATCACCTGCCGGTTCTAATCAAAATGAAATTTATGAGTTAAAAATCAACATCTTGACTGATGATTACCTTGAATACAGTATCTACGATACTGATGCTAACGGACAAACAATCCGCGATGATTATTTCTTTCAAAAGTAATCAAAAGTTAAAGTAATTAAGATGCTTCATTAATCTCCTGTTTTGTTAAGACAGGAGATTTTTTTATATAGGCTTTTAAATGAGGTTTGTCAGCCAAAAATTCGGTTAACCAAATATTAAGTTCTCGCTGTTCATAAGGCAATAAAGCTTTGTGAGATTTTTCTAATTCTTTAATAAATAACTCGGGATTAAAACTCACTTTTTCAAGAATTGTAATGGTATAATTATAAAATGCTCTTGCCATTGAATATACTGTTTTAAGTTGTTATAAATATAATGAATTAATGTCTTAATTATTGTATCAAATAACATAAATAATTGTTAAAATTTACATTCATAAAATTTTTTGATAATCTTATCTTTGCATATTAAAACAAACTGATGAAAGCATACATCTCATATTTAGAAAATTTTGTAACCGAAAATCGCATAGCCATATTTAAAAAAGTTTTGTCTCAACGCACACGATTTTTTACGGCTGTTCTAGAAGATTTATATCAAATGCATAATGTCAGTGCTGTTGTGCGCAGTGCCGATATTTTTGGTTGGCAAGATTTGCATATCGTTCAAAAGAAATATGACCCCAAATTGTCGCACGCCATTGCCAAAGGCGCTGAAAAATGGTTGGATATTCACCGTTATGCGCAAACGCAAGATGCTATTGATCATTTAAAACAAAAAGGATACAAAATTGTAGCCACTACCCCGCACACCAATGATGTCAGCTTGCCCGATTTTGATTATACCCAACCGGCAGCATTCTTTTTCGGCGTAGAAAAAGATGGCTTGTCTGAACAAGTCATGGATCAAGCCGATGTGTTTTTAAAAATACCGATGTATGGTTTTACCGAAAGTTTTAATATCAGTGTAGCCGCTGCTATTATTATGCACAGTGTTACCGAATCGCTGCGTGCTTCCGATATCAATTGGCAATTACCGGAACAAGAGCAAGAAAATATTTATAAACAATGGCTTGAAAAAAGCATCAAGCGTATCGATTTGATTAAGAAGGATTATATGGAAAAATTTGGAATTTAATACAAGTTGCCTTGTTCCGAAAAACCGTTGATTCAAAAATCTGTAAAGATCAAGAAGAAGCTGTATTTATACACATCTATTATGCTTTTTTTATGTATTTTTGTCCATCAAAAAAATAAAAAAATGAATAAAATAGTCCTCGTAGTCAGTTTTACTCTTATAATGTTTGCTTGTCAAAACCAATCTAACCAAACACTCCAAAAACCTAAAACGCCTCAAAAAGAAAGTGTAGAACGCCAAGCCGATCACAGCCAAACCCGATTTGTCTTATTCCAAAGCGATTATGACCCGAAAACCACCTATCAAAAAATGAAATCATATCTGGAAGAACAAGGCATGTTTTATCCGCGCGTAGTAGATCATGAAACAGCGGCAAAAAATGCCAATATGGAACTTAACACTATTTATTTAGTGGTTTTTGGCAATCCTAAAATGGGAACTTTGTTGATGCAAGAAAATCCGGAAGTAGGAATTGAACTGCCACTTAAAGCCTTGATTTACAAGGACGATGAAGGACGCACTTGGGTGATGTATAAAAAAATGGATTATTTAAAAGATTTGTATTTTATCAAAGACCCTAACGGAGTAATTGAAAAAATGAACAAACTGCAAGCCGGTTTTAAACAAGCGGTTATCAATCCTATTAAAACGACTCAAATTACAGATGAAGAAATGAGATAATGTTAAAAAACACCTTTTTGTTTTTTTAAAATAACATAAAATAAAGTTAAATATTAAAATGTTTTTAGTTAATATATAGCTTTATTGAATAAAATGTATTTTTTAGATGTTTAAACAATATTTTTGTTAAGTTATGTAACAAAAGTGATAAAGTTTTGTTTAATTTGTCTTACAAACAAAATTTATCACATAAAATGAAAACAATTAATTCTGTTCCACCCAAAGAAAGAAAGGAATGGAGAGACTTATTGACCGGAAATTTGAATATTCCGTTAAAAAATTTCTTCTTCCAGATGAAAGTTACCCAAGCAAAAAATCAAATTGCTATGGGGAAAATTACGCTTGATGAAGCCATTGATGACATTCATGCCTTATGTAAAAAATTCTTTAAGGCAAAAAATATGGATGTTGATTTGGCAAATATTTTTTTAAATTCAAATGAACTAACAACTTCTGATGATGTTTACGGTACAACTACTGAAATATCAACCGAATCAAACGGTCAATCACAAAATGAAAATGTGACAACAGCCGAAAGGAAAAAACAAGAAATGCTTGAACTTTTAAAAGTTAAAGAAGAGAAAATGAGGCTGGAAAGAGAACGACAAAAATTGCAAGAAGAGCGGCGTAAGCTTGAAGCTGAAAGAATCAGACTTGAAGCCGAAAAAACTATTCAAGAAAAACTTTTAAAAGAAAAGTTAAAACTAAAAAAACAATATGAAGAATTGAAACAACAAGAACCTTTTGACAAGTCTGATAATACAGAAGTGATAGAAGACAACAACGAGCTTAATGAGGTTAAGAATGAATTAGATAAACTTTTTTCAGAGTATAAAACTGAAGAAGATTCACCTCGAAAACGTTCATTTTTTAGTCGTATGTTTGGAATTTTTAAAAAGTAAGTTATGGAAAGTAAATTATACTCAGTTGATGAAGTTAAATCTTTCATCAAGCAAAATAAAATAATGGCATTAGCAGGAGATGAACAAGTCTTGGATCAATTACCCGAAGGTCATTGGATTGGTGGCACCATTCCTTATTTTATGGATGAAGATGCAGGTAAATTTGCCCAAGATAAGATTTTTGTTAATGAATTAGACCCAAAAAGTTCTAATTATAAAATCAATGTATATGATGAAAATAATATTGAACAAATTATTAAAGATACATTTAATAATGGTTTTACATTGATAATCATGCCGCCTTTTCAAAAAGTTCATCAGGCTTTTGCACTAAAAGCAGAAGATATTGAAGGATTATACAACAACCCTATTGTAGGATGGATAGCCGGTGTTGATTTAAATGCTGATGCCACACCAAAAGTTTACAATGGTTTAAATAAAGAAAAATTTGAAGATAAAGCAGTAGCTATTCATATAGAATTGCCCGATGATTACTTTGCTCAGATTGATATTACCAATATTTTTGAACCGGACCCAGAAAGTCCCGAAATCCGTTTTTTCTTTGACACCTTTGATGCGCTTAATTGTTTAATTGATGGCAAAGAAACCAATCTGGCAGAATATATTGATAAACATAATATCGATATAAAACTACCACTTGTTGCCGACTATTCCGGCGCACATATCAATGTAAGCATCAAAGAAGTGGATGTTAAAAATGGTTTGGTTAGCTTTTTTGCGCCTGTATTTGAAAGTAAAGTGTATAGATTTGCCAAACCAATTGATAATTATATTAATAGATTTGAAGTAAAAACATTAGATTATAATCCTGACAATGTATTTTCGTGTAATTGCATCTTAAATTATTTATACGGAGAATTTGAAGGGCGAAAAATTAACAACATAAAAGGTCCAATTACTTTTGGAGAAATAGGATATCAACTACTTAATCAAACCCTTGTTTCGTTAATCGTTGATAAAAACTAAAAAAACAAAAACCTAAACATTATGAATAATTATCAAAAAACAATTGAATCTCTAAAAAGAGATTTAGGTAGCGCTTTATTATCTGCTGATATCTGGGACAAGAAATCGGGTCTTTCAATGGGTAGTTATAATCCCAATGCAAAAGCTACTGCTATCTTGGATAAAATTGTAAACGATTTTGAAAATTCACTCCAAGAACTTGGCTTTCCGGGATTAAATAAATATATAGTTGCAGATTTAGATGCCAATACTGCATTAGTTATTATTAATTTGAGTGAAAATTTTATGGTTGGAAATATTATTGATAAATCTCAAACTACCTTAGGGATACTATTTAATGTAGCGATACCGGCAGCTATTGAAAGTTTTAATCAGTAAAACGGTTTATTGTTACTGCAATTAATAGAGAAAACTATCGAGGTCCGGTAGTTTTCTTTTTATTTATGTATTTTTGTAACAAAATAAAACAAAAGGTTCAACTGTTAATAAAAATTTAAATATATGAAACTCAAAAAATTTTTAAAAAAACAAGGTTATCAAACCATTGTTTTAACCACATTGCCTTCCGGTCACCATCTGTTAAGTGCCAAACTTAATGGCAAAAAGGGTAACTTTATCCTCGATACAGGCGCTTCAACAACCTGTGTAGATGAATTAAAAGTGGCACATTTTAAAATTAAAGCCAAAGACACGGAACATAAAGCTACCGGAGCCGGAACTAAGGATATAGATATTCAATTTTCAAAGAAAAATAAATTGAAAATCGGTAGTTGGCAAATTAAAAAAATACCCTTGGTCGTTATGGATTTGCAACACATTAATGACGTTTTAGCTTATTTCGATATTGAAGTTGACGGGATTATCGGAGCAGACGTATTACAAAAAGGCAAAGGTATTATCCAATACGAAAAAGAGCGGTTATTTTTAAAATAGAATTTTAGCTATAGATGATACTGTTAGACGGCAAAAAAACAGCAACAGATATCCGCGAAGATATTAAAAATGAAGTTGCAGAATTGGTCAAACAATATAAGCGTCCACCACATTTGGTTGCGGTGTTAGTCGGAAATGATCCGGCAAGTTTGGCTTATGTCAAAAGTAAAGAGCGTCTTGCCAAAAAAGCCGGTTTTACTTCAACAATTTTACATTTTGATAAAGCTGTTTCCGAGTCGGATTTGCTAAAAACCATTGACTCTCTTAATCGTGATGCGACCGTCGATGGATATATCGTCCAATTACCCTTGCCCAAGCATATTGACGAACAAAAAATTATTATGGCTATTGATCCCGACAAAGATGTTGATGGGTTTCATCCGGTCAATTTGGGTAAAATGATAGCGCAATTACCGGGTTTTTTGCCGGCAACGCCTCACGGCATTATGGAATTGATGAAGCGTTATAAAATCCAAACCGAAGGCAAGAACGTCTTGATAATAGGGAGAAGTTTGATTGTAGGCAGACCTTTGAGTATTCTGATGAGTCAAAAACGGCCCGGAGGCAATGCTACCGTTACTTTGGCACATAGCCGCACGCAACATATCAAACAGTTGTCACAACAAGCTGATGTTATTGTAACGGCTTTGGGTAAACCCCATTTTTTAACGGAAGATATGGTCAAAGAAGATGTTGTTGTTATCGATGCCGGTATCAATAGCATTGAAGATTCGGGGACAAAATCCGGTTATAAATTGGTGGGTGATGCCGATTTTGAAAATGTCAGTCGTAAAGCTTCATATATAACACCGGTTCCCGGTGGCGTCGGTCCTATGACTATTGCCATGTTACTAAAAAATACGCTCGAAGCTTATAAATTAAACATGAGAAAAAATGCTAAACGAACATTATAACAACATATAGGAAGCGCAGTTTGTCCCTTATGAAAGTCTGACAAACCTAGTCGTATAGTTTTAACAAAAATGTGTAATGCTCAAAAAGGTATAGTATTTGTATTTATAATTATAAAATAATTTTTATAATAAAATAATTTGAAAAATGAAATATTTTTTTATTTATATCGTATTGATTTTTACCGGACAAATCATGTTCTCCCAAGACACCTTAACAGTTAAGTTGCATCCGGCAAAGCAATATCCGTGGACGGTTTTATATCAATTAAAAAATGTCCGCCAAGAATATATCGATAACAAACAACAGAATAAAGATAGTGTTTTTATATACAAAATGCAGA
>JALVEJ010000215.1 GCA_027031025.1 Flavobacteriales bacterium
ATTTAGACTTGACAAAAAAACTTACCGTTATATAATGTATGTCTGCTTGACGCGGGGTGGAGCAGCCTGGTAGCTCGCCGGGCTCATAACCCGGAGGTCGAGGGTTCAAATCCCTCCCCCGCAACCATATTGATTTTACGGTCGTAGGTTCTAAACGGGTTCTTAAATTTATACTCAATCCAGTAAAAACCTTCTATTTTGTCTTTTTCTATTCTGACTTCTTCAAGCACATTTTTTATTATTTCCCTTGCCTGAGATATATCCATGCTTAAAACATTATCTATCTGCTCAAGGAGTATATCTATTACCCCATCGTCAATTTCTACCCCTTCTATTTCCTCAAAAGATTTTAGTTCCATCTCCAAAAGTCTTATCTGTTCTTCGTATTCCTGTATCTTTTTAGCTATGGTTTTGCTTGGATTTTCCTCAAATATCTCCAGGAAGCTCTGAAGTTTTTTATTTAACTTTTCTATTTCTTTCTCTATATCTGATTTTGTCTTTTGTCTGGAGTAGAGGGCTCTTATCTGCTCTTCCAGTTCTTCTTTGAATAGCTGTCTGTTTTCTATTAAATGCTGCTTTATAGCGTGTATAACAAGGGTATTCAACATATCTTCCCTGAAACTTGCTGTTATATCGCAGGCTCCTACTAAAGCCTGTCTGCATTTGAAGGAAACCTTAGAATGCTTTATGAGATTACTTCCACACTGGCATTTGATAAATCCGCCTAAAAGGGTTGTATATCCTACTCTGTTTTTGCTGTTGTCCTGTCTTTGTCTTGATAGTCTTTTCCTGTTAGCTTCTTCCCAGATTTCCACAGGAACTATCTGTAAATCTGGTCTTTCAATCCTTATCCACTGCTCTGGTGGGTTAGGTATTTTCTTCCTTTTAGAAAATCCTGGTATCTTACGATACTGGTATTTGTTCCAAACTATTACACCTTTGTATATTTCATTTGTGATTATTTCCCTTACAGCTGTTAAAGACCATTTAGCTCCTCTTGGAGATGGAATACCTCTTTGATTTAGTATTTTTGCTATTTCTTTAAAGCCTTTTCCTGATATGTATAATTCAAATATTTCTTTGACTATTTTTGCTTCTTTTTTGTCTATGTAGAGTTCCCCATCTTTTAGTTTGTATCCAAACTTAGGAGCAAATACAGCCTTTCCCTGTTGCAACCTACCGTATAAACCTCTCCATGTGTTCTTTCTGATACTTTCTACATACTGTTCATCAGCTATACCGTTTGCAGATAATAATAACTCTATATTTTCCTGCTCAGTAGATATTCCCTGTGAAACAAATACAATGTTTACCCCGTAGATATATTTAAGCTCTCTTACCCTTAGCTTTATTTCTGCTGTATCTCGGGATATTCTGCTTGTGTGGTATGTATATATTTTCTTTATCCTGTGCTTTTTTACATACTCAAGCATTTGCTGATAAGCTTCTCTATCATCTGAAAGACCGCTTTTAGCCTCATCAAAGAAAACAGCAACAACCTCATCGTTCTGTTTTTCTGCCTCTATCTGACAGAGAATAACCTGGTCTTTGATAGACTTTTTGTCCTGATTTTTAGAACTGTATCTTGCGTATATAACTGCTTTCATGCTTTGACTACCCTTACTACTCCTTTTTCTATTTTGATTTTTATAATGCCTCTTTTCTCAAGTTCTTTCAAATACTTTAGAGAGATAACTGCTATTTTTTCTACTACTTTATCTTTCTCAACCGTTTTCATATTACCCCTCTAACAAGGCTTTTATATATAAAACGGAATTTTTCATTTGCCTGATGTCAGTTTGTATTTTTTGTTTTCTTCTTTTCTCTTTTTCCTGATTTCAGCAAGAGTTTTTAGCTCATCTATAACCTCTTTTGTTTTCCCATTTTCAAGCTTTCTAATCCATTTCTCATAAAGCCTTACGTCTGAAAATCTCATCTTAAGTTCCCTCCTTTTTGTATTTGATAAGCATAAACAAAGAATAAATCCAAAGGGTTCCTACAATTAGAGGTAAAACATACTGAACGAAGGCTATAAAAAGCTGTAAGACAGAATTTGTCTTAAGCAGAAAAGCTATTACTCCAAATAGCATTAGAACAAATACTAAAACTTTCATCTCACCCTCCTGAAAAGTCCTTTCATATATATAAACGGAATTTTTCATATTGACCCTGGATGTACAAGATGATTGCGGATAAAGTAAGCAGGGGAGTAAAGGAAGGTAAGATAAAAGTTAAGGATGTAAATGAAGTTTTCAAAAGGTTGGGAATAGATGTATAAGCAGAAACTATCAGATATTGCAGGAAAAGATTTGGGAAAATTTGAGATTTAGCTTTATAATTTTACACTACAAAGAATAAAATTTATGCTATGTAGTGTAATGAAAAATAAAATAATTGAAAGCATTTTACTTGAGGAAAGAGAACGTCTTTTAGGTAGGCTAAAGGTTATAGAGCACAGACTTAAATCTTTACCTGATGGTTGGATAAGGAAGACAGATAGAGGGGGTAAGGTCTATAAATATCTTTATAAGTCTAAAAGAGAAGGTGGTAAAGTAAAATCTATTTTCTTAGGGAAAGTTAATGATAATATTGAAAAGCAAATAAGAGAAAGGAAAAGATTAGTAGCGGAAAAAAAGCGATTAAAGGAAAGGATTGAAGAACTAAATAGATTTTTAAGGTTTTCTGATACTTTAACCTAACGAAACATTAATATTTAAACGGGAGGTATTAAATGAGGGTTAGAGCTAACTGGAAACAGGGAAAGGTAGCTGAGGATGGATTAATAAGAGTTCATAAAATACGAGAGGATCAACCTAATAGTTGTAGATTTGAAGAAATGACGGACTTTCAAGATTTTAATTCGGAGGAAGAAGCGAAAGAAGCAATAAAAAACAAAGGATATTCAAAATATAAACGTTGCAAGTATTGTTGGGATGGAAAAATAATAGAAATTTAGCCATTGTATATAATAGTGAGTAGTATAAATGGATATAGAAAACTTAGTTGACGACTACATTGAAAAGTTCAGATATGAAGCTAAAAGGGAATTAGAATGGTTTAAGAAACAAAAGACTATAGAAGATGCTATCAAAGTAGCTGCGTTGGCAGAAAGACCGTCAGGAAAAAGATTTGCCCATCAACGTAGATTGAAAAAAGAAGTCCTTGAGAAAGCAAAAGAAATATTACTGCAGAATAAAGATAAGATTAAAAAAACAAAGAACTTTGATGAACTTTATGACTTAATTTCAAAACTTCTAAAAAATATATTGGGAATTGGACCATTATATATCTATGACACATCTTTAAGAATTGGAGCTTATTTAGGATTTGAACCAAAAGATGTGTATCTTCATGCAGGAACTTTAGAGGGTGCAAGGGCGTTAGGTTTTAAAGGAAATAAAATCTCTGTAAAAGATTTACCTAAATCTTTAGGTAGGTTAAAACCTCGAGAAATAGAAGATTTTTTATGCATCTATAAAGATGAACTTAAAAAGCTTAGCAAAACTAAAACTTAAAATTTAATTTCGAATAACTGAAAATTTTAATTATCATCGTTATACATTATTATACATTTGTGTATAATACATTTTTGTATAATTTCTTTAAATGTTGATTTTATTTCGCTTTAATAAAGCCTTAAAGTTCTCAACACCACCAAAGGTTTTTTTGATATAGGAGATTAGTTCATGCCTTTTTTCATCACAAAATCTTCTTCTTGCATAGGCATATCCATGCTTAATTGCCAATTTAATAAATTCTTCAATACTGCATATATCTTTTTTGATGCGATTTTTTCTTCCTCTCTGGTTCCCTTTGAAGTAAGCATTATTTATGCGTTTGTAAAGATGGTCTTCAAATTTAAACTTGAACTCATCAAAAGTAGAGTTAACAATCATACTATCTATTACAACTCGGGTTAGTCCCCTTGTTTTAGTTTTTAATCTATCTCTCAAAATACCTGTTGTATCTTGCCCTATAAACCTGTCAAGTCTGGCTAAAGGTTCCTGAGAATATAAAGCTTTTAAAAATCCTTCATAATCAATAATACCTATACTGTCTTTACAGTAGTTCTCAACAATAATGGATTTAAGCTCTACTTTATCCTTTTCCAATACATCCTTTATAGTTAGTCCATATTTTTTCAGATGGAACTTAACAACCCTTGTTTGAACATACTGCCTGAGATAATAAAGTCCAGAGATGTGTCCTTTTTCCTTAAGAGTGTCAATAATCATATCAAGGTTTATCTTTTTAGTTCTTATTCCTTTAAGTTGGCTCAAAATTTGTTTTTCTGCTTCTACTCTTTTTCTGTTTTTTTCATTTCTTCTTAAAATCCAGATGAGGTCATAATAGTCCTCTCCAAGATTATTCTTAATCCATACCTTACTTTTCCCTTGCTGTAGATAAAGTCTAACAAAGTAGGTTTTTGTAAGCTTTGAATGGCTTCCTTGAAATACTTCTATAAGGTTTAAGTTTTCTTTTATCCTACTGTATCTTTTAGCTTTCTGGATGTAGTAAGGTTTAACAAAAGGATATATTTTCTTTAAAGCTTTAAGTATCTGCGTCTGTGTAAATCCATATTGGCTTACAGTTGCAATAATATCGTATATTGGCTGTTTTTCTTCCTTTGTTCTCATCTGTTATTTGACCTGGTTAAGTAATCAGAAAACTGATTTAAAGCTTTCTTTTTTAGTTGTGAATTTCTTTGCATGTCTATTAGTGTTTTATCTGTTTCTTTTAAAGCTTTAACTATTGGGAAGATAATTCTCTCTATTATTAGTTTTTCTGGCATTCTTCGGTTGACATTTACACGGATTAAACATGCCAGTTTAAACTTATTTTCAAACAACCATCTGACAAATAATCCTGCACTATCATAAGAAATCTTAATTCCTTTGTTTCTTAACATAGCCAAATCTTCGGAAGATACTTTAAATAATGGAGAACCTTTGCTTCCAATTACTTTTCCATGTAAGAGGTCAAAAGAAATATGCGTCCCATACGGGCTGTATATGTCTGAAAGATATGTATTGGGATTTACTCTTACAGATAGCCCATTATCCCCCAGAAATCTTACCGTTAAAGGTAGATATAAATTTGCAACCACCATATTGCCATCTATATTTAAACCTGGGTCGATGGGCGGTTGTATAAACTGCCTTGCTCTATTTCTTAATGCAAATTCTCTACTAACTTCATATAAACTTCCGCATAATACCTCATTTTTGAAAATTTCTCTGTGAAAGTTTTTAAACTCTTTTGAGTTTATCTTTGGTTTTGGTCTTTCTGGATTTATATCCTTTTCTGGAAGACCTGAACTATCAAAATCAATGGCAAAGGAAAAAGCAAATATCAGTAAAAATATTCCTGTTATTTTTTTCATATTCTCACCTCACAAAACTTTTTTATGTTTTTGCAATGGGCAAGTTTATTATCTATTTCACAAATAACTCTTCCCCTTAAATGAACAGGATTATTATCTACTCCACAGTCCCAAAAACCATCTTTAGCAAGATAAGTATCATAAATAGCCTTTACTCCTATACCAGAAATAACACCTGCTCCTGAGCATATGTTGTAAGGGCTATACATCTTTTGAATACAATACTTTGTATAGATGGGACAGCCATCTCTCAACATATCTGTGATTTTGTCACTTATAGATTTGCTAACACCCATTGGAGTTAATGAATAATTTTCTATTTTCTTCAGGCAGCTTTTTGGATAATCAGATGTAAATCTTTCTGTGGCATATCTACTTATCTTTTTTATTTTTCTCATAGGGAATACAACATATCTGGATAAAACCTCACTATTTCTAACACAGACAAAAGTAGGATAAAGAGAAAAAGCTCTGCTATCTTTACGGACTAAAAACTTGTATTCATTTAAAAATGCTCTGTTGTGTATAGGGTTACCGCTGTGAACTATTTTTAGTTGAACCTTTATAGTCCCACCTTGATTTTTACAGTTTACAAAAACTTCTTTAAGATAATTTGGATACTCTATATCTATTTTAGTTTTGATTGTTTCATTCCTAACTTTAAGTTTGACAGGCAAATTTTTAATTTTGTTATCACCTTCGGAGAGTGCAGCTATTACTTTTGGATGAAAAAGGTAATAATAGTAGTAGTAATATACTTTATTAGCAAGAAATTCTAATTTTTGGTTATATCCGAAAAATGATGTTTTTTCTGACAAGGTTTTAATAAAATCTTCTGGGACAATAACAGGAATTACTCCGTAATAATATGTATTTTTAGGTTCGGTTTGTGGCTTTTTACCTGCACATGATAAAAAGATAAAAGACACTATTAAGATTAAAAATCCTATAAAACCTTTTCTCATTTTATCTTCCCCCTCTGGATGGTAAAAATTCTTTTATAAGTAGTCCGACAATTATTATAAAAGATACCAGTGTAATCACTAATAATGTAAAAGGCAGAGGAGTTTGCTGAGCTGCTAATAAAACAGCATCATAATAACTTTTCACCTGATTTTCTATCTTGAAAAGTTTTTCTTTTTCTGATTGTATTTTTTCATATTCTTCTCTTACTTTTGCCAGTTCTTTTTTGGCTTGTTTACAGTTATCACTTTCCTTTTGATTATCTTCCATAGAAACATCAGAACAGTTCCACTCAACCTGAAACTGGGCATTTTTTAATTTTTGTTCTGCAAGGGCTATAAGGTTTGCATAATCATATCCTATCTTCATCTGCCATATCTGGTTAACCCTTTCAAAAAATGATGAATAGATCTTGTAAAACCCAAATCCCACAACTACCAGGAGGGCTATCAAAACTATTTTCTTATACTGGTAAGCTATAACTGTTTTAATGTCCATCTTTCACCTCAACAAACACTCTTTACTATATAAACGGAATTTTTCACACTGCCTTTTCTTTAGATACTCAAGGGCAGATTTGATATAGAAAAAATTGATAGTGTTAAATGAATAAAGCTCGTTAATCTCTGGATAATACTTGGATTTGTCCTTAAAAATTTTTACAGTGATTATTTCATAGTCCTTTACAATAATTTCCATAGTTTTATCAAAGGAGTGGCAAGAAGCTGTCAAATCTATTTTCTTGCCATCTTTTTCTGCATAAAGATGCGGAACACCGTCGCAGTATCCAATGATTAATTTCCCGTTGCCACGTATTGCTTTTAAGTTTTCAATTCTACAAACTTTTTTGTCTTTTGAAGAAACAAGCGTGTAAGATTTATCAAACCAGTATCCTGTAGCCTGCTCAAACTTTGCAGCATATTGAATTTGATTTAAGGCAGTGCAGGAAGCAAACATAACAGGAACAAATGCAGATATAAACTTAGCATTTATCATAGGACATTCCCCTCATGAACTCTACTGCATCTTGATATCTAAAGAAACCAATCATTTTACGCTTGTCAGGATATAGCACTACTGCTGGTGTGCTCATATGGGAAACTCCATAAGGATTGAAATACTTAAATGTGTAAGCATCCTTATCTTTGAAAGTTCCAGTTTTGATTAGTATGCGGTCAAACAGTTCATCATCTTTCGGGTAAGGGAATGTATATATTGCTGGGAAATGTGAATGAGAAGTGCAAACAACATCAGCTGTTGGGTAGTAAAGTGTTAACTCTCTATGCGAACTGTGAACGGGGTTTAAAATAGAGTTAAAGCGGGATTTATGAACCATTGCTATTTTGTATTTAACTTCATTGTTTAGCTTTAAATTCAGAAGAAGCCTATTTATCCCAAGCGGAACCTTATACTGGAAAAGAGTTTGAATATAAGGATTTTGTCCAGAAAATTCCTCGTGATTTCCAATAACAACAGCAAGTAGTTTCTTGTTTTCACCCAAAAGTTCAATAAAATTTTTGTAAAACTCCCTCTGCTTAGCTGGGGATAAGATTTGAGAATTTATACCAGCAAGTAAAAGCTTAGGAACAGGTGTTTCAAAGTTATCTATAAAATCACCATTAACAATCAGAAACACGTTGTCATTTTCCAGGATTGTATTGAGAACATTTTTAATTTCACCCACATTCGTATGAATAGAACCAAAGTGAATATCACTGCTAAAAATCAAACAGATAGGTTTCTCCGTTTCAATACTTAATGTTTTATAGTGCTCAAACTCTGGCTGACAATCAAAAAGTTCCCTTTCCGTTTCAGTTAGAAACTCTGCATAATCAAGGATTTCAAAAACTTTGTTCAGCTTATCGCTCATGGTTGACACCTCCAACTGCCTTTTTATATATAAACGGAATTTTTCACAAGTGAAATTTTAAGGACAGATAAAGTAAAAAGTTGTCCGTAAAATCTCGGTAAATGTCCTGGAATTAATCAAAAAAATTCCGTATATACGGAATTTTTGGTAAGGTTTGCAAAATATTGATTTTTCTTACTTGGAAAGTTTTATGTGTAGATAACCAGCCAAGACATCTCCACATAAAAGAAAAAAAAGCCTAAATATATATAAACGGAATTTTTGGAGTGGAAAACAAAGCCTTTATTTTTTCTAATCCTTGAATATCAACTATTAGAGAAAATTGAAAATTTAAAAATCTTTTAGTGAAAATCATGAAAAAACTGTAAAGCCTTTATTTTCAATACTTTACTTAAGTTACCAAATCAAAAATGAAAAATTCCGTATATATAATAAATTAAACTAAAGGGATGTTTTAAAAGAATATATATACATAACGGACTTCGTCCGAAATGTGATGATGTGGTTAAAAAAAATTTAAAAGTTTTTATTTTGATTTTTCTTTTTAAGAAAGGGAATTTTTTAAGAACAATTTTTTTCAATTTAAGAATTTAAAGAACTTAGGGACTTTAATTCAATTTGTTGAAGTTAGGCAATTTAAAGAATTTAAATCAATTTAATTCCTCTTAAAAATTACTACCTGCTTGTTCAAA
>JALVEJ010000216.1 GCA_027031025.1 Flavobacteriales bacterium
CAAAACGCGCCAGTCCATATTGTTCAATAAATTTATCATCAGGCCGCCATACGGCAGCTTCATAATGGCCTGCATTGGTAAGGTGCCAGGCCGTATCTGACAAATCAGCTCGGGCATCAAAATATATTTTGACGGGATCTATATGCGGGTGTTCCATAAAATACTTTCCTGTTATTTCCTTACGCCCTCCAAGCAAAGGATTGCCGCGTAAATATTTCCTTCCGGCCGCCAACATGAGACGAGGTGTTTCGATACCTCCGCAAGCCAATATAACATTTTTAACAGGTATTTTAAATCTCTTTCCAGATTTTTTACTTAACGCAACGAGGTGCAGTATAGAATTTTTTTCTTCATTCAGAACAATGTCAACAACTCTTGTGTTGTACAGAATGAATATTCTTTCATTTTTTTCTAAGTCTTCTTTTTGTTCTCCTAACCGCACAATCGGCCTACTTACATGAAACCTATCAACTGCCAAATTAGCATTCTGACTAAATATTCCAGTTTCAATGCTTGTTTTTGATGAACTCCGCCGAAATTTGGAAAGATTTAACCAAACAGATGCGTCATCTAAATAGCTACTCAATTCTCTGTAAAAAATCGGCCAGCCAGTAATGCCGTTACGATTGGAAAAACAGCGAGGTGATAGGGGAAAGCTCTGCCCCCCCCAATGACCCGACGTTCCTCCCAGACCTGCCAGTCGTGTTCCAGATTTCGGGTAAGCTAAGCCAGTGACCTCTAGCTCGTAACTATCACCCCCATCATCGCTTTCAATTGGGCCTGCCTCAAGGACAAGCACCCTTGCGCCATGTTTTGACAAATTCAGTGCCGCTCTCATTCCTGCAAAGCCAGAGCCGACAATACAAACATCAAAGGAAGAAAGCAATTCTAAATCAATTGTTTCACCTAGCATTAGCCCATCTCCCGCGCATGACTTATCACTGTCACAACCATCTTGCTATTACGATATATGGTAACTAACGATGATATTATGGCAAAAAACAGACATTTATTGGATTTCCATCACCATTATAGTCAGTCAATCTTTTTCCAGCTTCTCCATTTATTATTTCATAGCACGAATATCCATATTTATACATAAAGTTTATATACTCTTTAGGGGTGCAACCAGAAACCCTTTCCAACTGTTCAGGATGGATTTCAGACATAATAATGGGCCTACATCTTTTTAAAAGCCCCATTGCTCCTTTGAAGACAAGAAATTCAGCCCCTTCAACATCTACTTTTATGAAATCTATATTTATATCAGGATACAAAGAATCCAAGCTATCTGTATGCACCGGGACAGAAATCATATCTCCATCTACTGACATTACAGAAGATAAATAGCTCCCGCCAGGATTGTCTGTATGCCTATGATAAGATATGTACATTTTAGCCATCTCATCAGCTAGAGCCAGGTTATGAATCCTAACGTTGCCTAATATATTATTGTAAACAATAGTTTTACACAAATAATTATATATGTCATAACGAGGCTCAAATGATATTACTAATCCATCTTTGCCAACAATTTGTTGCATTAGCAATGTATACCAACCAATATTGGCGCCTATATCCAATACATTCATTCCGGCACGAACATGGTTCCTGACAAAAGCAGTTTCATTTGGCTCATAGTTGTCATGCAAGCACCCATAACTTACATATCTATCAGACAGATCTACCCAAATCAATAATCCACCGAGGACATTAGTGCAGACCCACTTGCTTTTATTAAATTTTATATACTTATTCTTAAATACAAATTCTTCTGAATTTAAGAGAGCGCATCTCAATTCATCAACAGTCGAAACCTGCCTTAAATACATCTCTATAATTTCAGGACTCTCTGGATCGCGACCTAAAATGTATCTATACCCGTTAATTACGTCTTCCGCCGTTATCATTGGTCTGGCCTCTCAATTTTCAATTTGCCTTATTTCCCATTCTCATAACTCTAAAACCTATTATCTGTCAAGCATTCAAACAGCTCAGCCCATTTATGAGAAATGGTATCTTTCTTGTATCTTTCGGCATATAGCATCGCCTTTTCAGTAAGCATCTCACGCTTTTTTTCTTCCATTATCAGAACTTGTTCAAGCTGCTCAGCTAGGTTCATGGTCGAATAGGGATCAAAATAGGATGCATGCTCACCATAGACTTCCCGGTGCACGGGGATGTCCGATGCCACAACGGGCGCACCGCATAACATCGCTTCTATGCCGCTAAGGTCGAAACCTTCAGCCAGAGACGGGCATATCACGGCTTCCGCTCCGCTATACAGTGCGCGCAAATCGC
>JALVEJ010000217.1 GCA_027031025.1 Flavobacteriales bacterium
AAATATAAAGGCGGGGGAGATTGGTATGCTAATATCACAACCTCTCTTCCGAATTTGATTCAATTTTCCAATAAGCATATTCATACCGTTATCGATGAAAAACCGGCAGTCGTGACGCCTGATTCACCGGAAATATTCAATTATCCATTTATCCACATGACCGGACACGGCAATGTGTTTTTTGATGAAAATGATGTTGAAAATTTACGAAAATATCTTTTAAACGGCGGTTTTTTACATATTGACGACAATTACGGGATGGATGCATATATCCGTCCGCAAATCAAAAAACTGTTTCCCAATCAAAACTTGGTTGAATTGCCCAAAAACCATCCGATTTTTAACCAATTTTACCATTTTCCCAACGGGCTACCCAAAATTCACGAACACAACGGTAAACGCCCACAAGCCTTTGCCATTATTATCAACAACCGGATTGTGCTATTATACACTTTCGAATCCGATTTAGGTGATGGTTGGGAAAGTGAAGCTATACACCACGACCCTTGGGAAGTGCGTGAAAAAGCCTTGAAAATGGGCGCCAATATTCTGCAATACGCTTTTACACATTAGTAACATGACCAAACTTATTAAAAATATCGGACAGTTATTACAAGTCAGAGATGATACAAGCGCCTTACGAGGCAAAGAAATGAACCGGCTACCCATGATGAGGAATGCTTATTTGGTCATTGACAACGGTATCATTAGTGATTTTGGTCATATGCAAAAGCTCCCCGAATTAGATGCCGAAATCATAGATGCAAACGGTCGTATCGTTATGCCGACATGGACGGACAGTCACACACATTTGGTTTTTGCCGCTTCGCGCGCCGGAGAGTTTGTTGATAAAATCAACGGACTGACTTACGAACAAATTGCCAAACGGGGTGGTGGCATATTGAATTCCGCCAAACAAATGGCAGAAATTTCCGAAGAAGAATTATATCAAAAAAGTGCCGAACTACTCAAAGAAGTGATGCAATACGGCACCGGTGCCATAGAAATCAAATCGGGTTACGGCTTAAGTTTGGAAGCCGAACTCAAAATGCTACGGGTTATCAAGCGACTCAAACAAAATTTTTCAATTCCCATCAAATCCACTTTTCTCGGCGCACATGCCGTTCCGGAAACATACAAAAACAACAAAAAGGCATATATCGATTTGATTATCAATAAAATACTGCCGGCTATTGCTCATGAAAACTTAGCCGACTATATCGATGTGTTTTGTGAAAAAGGCTATTTTACCGCCGAAGAAACCGGTCAAATATTGCAAGCCGGCGTAAGCTACGGACTCAAACCCAAAGTGCATGTTAATCAATTTAACAGTATCGGTGGAGTTGAAGTGGCTGTAAAACACCAAGCGGTTACGGTTGATCATTTGGAAGTCATGACGCCCCAAGACTTTGAGTTGTTGTCTCAATCCGCAACGATTGCCACTGTCCTACCCGCTTGCAGCTTTTTTATAGATATTCCCTATGCGCCGGTCAAATCAATGATTGATAAAAATATTGCTGTTGCCTTGGCAACTGATTTTAATCCGGGGTCGACACCGAGTTTTAATATGAATTTTGTGGTGTCTTTGGCTTGTGTCAAACAAAAATTAACTCCCGAACAAGCCATCAATGCTGCTACCTTAAATGCAGCAGCTGCTCTTGAATTGGCAAATGAAATGGGAAGTATTTCAAAAGGCAAAAAAGCCCGATTGGTCATGCTGAAAAATTTCATTAAAGACTATAAAGAAATTCCGTATTATTTTGCTACCAATCCGGTTGATGTTTATTTTTTATAAATTGATTTTAGACCTACTAGGTTTTGAAAACCTAGTAGGTCTCTAAGGTTTAGAAAATAAATTTATTGTTTACCTTAACCTTGTAGGTCTTGCAGACTTGCTAGGTCTCTGCCATCTAGAAACCTATCAGACTTAAAATCAGGTTGATGAATATTTTTTATGATTTTTATAAAAATTTTTATTTTTTTTTAATAAAAATTAGGTTTAGAATAAAAAAAGCTTACCTTTGCCGTATTAATAAATTAAATTACAATAATGAAAACAGGAACAGTTAAGTTCTTTAATGAAGCCAAAGGTTTTGGTTTTATTATTGACGAAGATTCAAACACAGAGTATTTTGTCCATGTTACAGGATTAATCGATGATATCCGTGAAGGTGACAAAGTTGAGTTTGAACTCAAAGAAGGTAAAAAAGGATTGAATGCAGTAAACGTTAAGCAAGCTTAATTTTTATTGAATAAATTTTTTACGTAGCCCGGTTTTGCCG
>JALVEJ010000218.1 GCA_027031025.1 Flavobacteriales bacterium
CTCTGTTTTATTAGTTTTTATACAATTTTTTTCATAATCTACCATGGATTTACTTTTTACAATATTTCTTAAATAATAAATAATTAATAATCACTAAATTTGCTGTATAAACATAATTCAAAAACAAGCAGATGAAACCGACATGATTAAAATAATCATTAAATACACAAAGCCTGCCCCGACTTTTTGTCGAAGGGGATGACTATTTTAATCATCAAAGCTTATCCCGACAATAGTCGGGAACCATAATGTTAAAATAAAAAAATAAACATATGAACCATAAAATTTTAATATTGAGTTTATTTTTACTAATGTCTTTTCAATCTCATAGCCAAAAAAAGTCTAAGAAGATAGGTTTTTACGGTGGTTTCGGATTAAGTTTAGGGACAGGCTATACATACATTAGCTTGCAGCCCGGTATTACTTACCCTCTTTTTGAAAAGTTTAAATTGGGTGCAGGCGTGCAATATATTTATCTTAAATCTAATAAGTCTTATTACGGAGTTGATTATAAATATAATATTTACGGGTTTAATACTATGGCGTTATATAATCCTTATAAGGAATTAGAAATATCTGTAGAATTTGAAGATTTATATGTCAATCAAAATTATAACAATATCAGTCATAAATTTTGGTCACCTGCATTATTTGGTGGTTTGGGCTATCGTTATGGTCCTGTAGTTGCCGGATTTAAATACAATTTTTTATATGACCCGAAAAAAAGTATTTATCAAGATGCTTTTACCCCTTTTATTCGTATATATTTTTAAACCATGCTGAATCAAACTTACATTTATTCCTCATTTATTCCATTAATCCTATCAGTTGTTCCTTCGAAATTTTTAGCGGTATTTTTTATTTTTTTTCTATATTTTTCATCCTCTGCACAGTACGATAATTTAATAATTTCTAAAGATTCAACTAGTTTAAACCCTAAAAAAATAGTATTAGACATTGACAACCGGTTTTTTATCAAAGACAATGAGTATTTTAATTTAATTGCCGATGGCTATACACTGTTAGGTAATCAAACCGAAGTGTCTTTAAAATATCAAGCACATAAAAATTACAGTTTAACAGCCGGTTTTTATACTCTGAAATATTTTGGCACAAATAATTTTGAACCGTTAATCCCTTATGTCAGTTTGGAAATCAAAAAAGGACATAACCGGTTTAATATCGGTAAACTTTATACAGATGAACGACATCAATTACCCGATGAAATTTATGCTTTTGAACGGCTTCTAGATGGCAGGCGAATTGAACACGGGTTGCAACACCGTTTTAATGATGAGCACTGGCAAACTGATACATGGCTCGAATGGGAACAGTTTATTTACAAAGCCGACCATAGGCGGGAACGCCTCAACTTTGGACAAACCACTATTTTTAGACAAACAATAAAGCATTGGCAGTTGTCTATACCTCTACAAATTTATCTGCAACACCGTGGTGGACAAATCAATGTTAGAGATGCCGATAATAGTCTGGTTAATAATGCGGTAGTTTTTGCCAATTCAGCCTTAGGACTAGTCATTGAAAACAAATTCAATAACCGAATTAGCCTCGGTTTCAGATACCAGTATTTGCGATTGGATACCAACTCAGATAATCCTGAAGAACTGCTTTTTACATCGGGTTATGCCCATAAATGGCAAACTTTTATTAAATACCGGCATTGGCAAACTTATGTGTCCTATTGGAATGCCAACAAGTTTGTAGCTCCTAAGGGTAACGACATGTTTCAATCAGTAAGCCGGCGGGTTGAAAAATTTGTAGATAATTTAAACCAACCGGCAGATGTTTTTAAATATCATACTGAACCACACCGACAACTGTTAACTTTGTCAACAAGTTACCAAAAAGTAATTTTTCCGGACTTAGATTTAGCTTTTGTAGTTGATGTATTTTACCAACTAAACCGATCAAGTATTCAAAGTGCTTATTATGATACAGAAGTTTATCATCAATGGGATTATGCTTTGGGTTTGTATTTACGTTATCGTTTTAATTACAATTTCAGTAAATAAATTCATTGAATATTTTTCAAAGCCCATAGGATCATCCTAATTAAACTATCAATATTATACTTTATAGGTTGACATGAGGCACTGTGCTTTTAATAATTCAATTTACTATAAATAATTTGCTTCTAGGGATCTGAAATTAAAGTGTGTTTAAACTATTACATTTTATCTGTACATTAAGACTAATATTATCTCTAACAATATAAATGTAGCTTTTTGCTTTGTAAAACTAACGGATAT